>NZ_JBSGFQ010000093.1:0-51396 GCF_053603495.1 Nonomuraea sp. NPDC004186
CGGTTCGGGCGGGCGGTGGAGGAGCTCGGGCTGGTCTGGATCGAGGAGCCGCTGGACGCCTACGACGCCGAGGGGCACGCGCAGCTGGCCGCCGCGCTCGGCACGCCCATCGCCACCGGTGAGATGCTCTCCAGCGTGCCCGACCTCGTGCGGCTCATCGACCTTCGGGCCGTCGGCTTCCTGCAGCCCGACGTGCCGCGGGTGGGCGGCATCACGCCCTACCTCAAGGTCGCCGCGCTGGCCGATCACGCGCAGCTGCGGGTCGCGCCGCACTTCGTGATGGAGATCCACGTCCACCTGGCCGCGGCCTACCCGCGCGAGTCCTGGGTGGAGCACATCGAGTGGCTGTCGCCGCTGTTCGAGGAGCGGCTGGAGATCGAGGGAGGACGCATGCGCGTCCCGGACCGTCCGGGCCTCGGCCTCAGCCTCGCCGACGGGGCGGCGGCCTGGCGGCTCGATCAGGTCGAGTTCGGCGTGGCCGGGGCTGGGCGGTCCGATCGGGGCGAGTTCGGTGCGGTTGCGGTCGGGCGGTCCGGCCGGGTCGAGTTCCGTGCGGACGCCGGGTAGGTTGTCAGCCGTGCCGCCAGATCAGAGGCTCGACCGCGACAGCGGGCGCGGGCTCGCGCATGAGCTCGTCGAACGGCTCAAGGAACGCATCCTCGCCGGCGAGATCGAGCCCGGCCAGAAGCTGCCGACCGAGTCCTCGCTCGTCGAGGAGTTCGGCGTGAGCCGTACGGTGGTCCGCGAGGCCATCTCGCGGCTCCAGGCGGCCGGGCTGGTCGAGACGTTCCAGGGGCGGGGCTCGTTCGTGCTGGCCTTGCCCGCCTCCACGGCCTTCTCGGTGGAGCCCTCGCAGATCCGCAGCCATCGCGACGTCCTCGACATGATCGACTTCCGGATCGGCGTCGAGTCGGAGTCGGCGGGGCTGGCCGCAGAGCGCCGCACCGACCTGCAGCTGAAGGCCATCGAGCGGGCCCTGGTCGACCTCGGGCGCTCCGGCGAGCAGCCCAGCAGCGCCGTCGAGGCCGACTTCCAGTTCCATCTCAAGATCGCGCTGGCCTCGGGCAACCGGTTCTACTCCGACCTGCTGGCGTCCTTCGGGCCCATGGTGATCATGCTGCCGCGCACCCGGCTGGAGCACGCGTACACCGTCTCCAACGCCACCCACCTCACCCGGGTGACGCTGGAGCACGAGAACATCTACCGCGCCATCGCCGACCGGGACGCCGCGGCGGCGCGGGCCGCGATGCGGCTGCACCTGTCCAACTCGCGAGCCCGCCTCCAGGCTCCGTAGCCGGTCAGGGGCGGGTGGATTCTAGCGGTGGGCGTGCTGCGGCTGCGTGTGTCCCGTTCCGCGCGTCCGTCTTCGGGCTTCGTAGCGGGCGGTCGGCGGTGGGGCGGGAGGCGGCTGTGCGTCCTGCCCCGCGTGCTCGTCTCCAGGCCCAGTGGCCGTCGGGTTACCAGCGGGCCGTGTTGGGGGTGAAGCCGGGCTCGACCGTGCGCATGTACGCCGTGTCCTCGCGCCCGCGCTGCCCGCACCGCACGTACTGCTCGTGCAGGGCGTCCAGCGCGTCCTCGTCCAGCTCCACGCCGAGCCCCGGCCCGGCCGGCACGGCCACGCTGCCGTCGCGGAACTCCAGCGCCCCCGGCCTGATGACCTCCTCGGTCTTCCACGGGTAGTGGGTGTCGCAGGCGTAGGTGAGGTTCGGGGTCGCGGCGGCCAGGTGGGTCATCGCGGCGAGGCTCACGCCGAGGTGGGAGTTGGAGTGCATCGACAGCCCCATCCCGAACGTCTCGCAGATGCCCCCCAGCAGGGCCGAGCGGCGCAGGCCGCCCCACAGGTGGTGGTCCGAGAGGACGACCTGCACGGCGTCCGCGGCGACGGCGGGCTTGAGGTGCTCGAAGGCGATGACGCACATGTTCGTGGCCAGGGGCAGGTCGGTGCGCTCGGCGACCCGCGCCATGCCGTCGATGCCGGGCGTCGGGTCCTCGAGGTACTCCAGGACCCCGGCCAGCCGGTGCGCCACCTTGATCGAGGTGTCCACGGTCCAGGCGCCGTTGGGGTCGATGCGCAGGGCGTGAGAGGGGAAGGCGGTGGCCAGCGCCTCGACGGTCTCGACCTCGTGGCCGGGCTCGAAGACGCCGCCCTTGAGCTTGATGGCGGTGAAGCCGTACTCGTCGACCATCCGCCGGGCCTGGGCGACCATCTGCTCGGGCGTGACGCCCTCGCCCCACGAGTCCTCGTCCTGGCCCGGGTGACCGGCCCACTTGTAGAACAGGTACGCGGAGAACGGCACCCGGTCGCGTACGGCGCCGCCGAGCAGGTCGCTGACCGGGCGGCCGAGCGTCCTGCCCTGCAGGTCGAGCAGCGCCACCTCGAAGGGCGCGGCCACGGTGTCCACGGCGCTGGAGACCTCCAGCATGCCGCCGAAGCTCGCGCCCGCGCCGCCGGTGGAGCGGCCGAGCGTCTCCTCGACGACGCGGCGCAGCCCGTGGGCGTCGAACACGTCCAGGCCGGGCAGCGCGGCGGCCACGGCGTCGAGCCGGTCGAGATGGGCCTGGTCGGCGTACGTCTCGCCCAGCCCCACCAGCCCCGAGTCGGTGTGCACCTGGACGATCGCGCGCAGCACGAACGGCTGGTGGACGCCGACGACGTTGAGGAGGGGCGGGTCGCGGAAGGCGACCGGCGTGACCGAGACGCGGCTGATCCGCCCGCCGTCACGAGTCATCGGGGCGCCTTCACCGTCAGCACCGGCACGCTGGCCTCCATGAGGATGCGCTGCGCCTCGCTGCCCAGGATGAACTTGCCCACCAGCGACCGGTGCCGCAGCCCGATGACGATGAGGGTGCCGCCCGTCTCCTTGACGAGCTCCTCGAACGTCTCCGGCAGGTCGTCGTCGTGGAGCGGCTGGCGTACCTCGGCGTCCACGCCGGCGGCCCGCGCCCGGGCGAGCAGCGCGGTCGAGGCGTCGTCGTCGATCTTGTGCTCGTCGACGGGGGCGCCGCGGCGCGGGGAGTTCACGATGATCACGCGCTCGGAGCGCAGCGCGCCCTCGCGCAGGCCCGCGTCGACCGCGGCCTCGCCCTCGGAGGTGGGCAGGTAACCGACGAGGATCGTCATGGCGTCTTCTCCTCAACTGGAACGCGGTCCGCGGCGGCGGTCTTGCGGCGTACGGCTTTGCGGATGAGCGGCAGGACGGCGACGAGTACCACCAGGGCGAGCACCGTGCCGGAGATCGGGCGGGTGAGGAACCCGGTCGGGTCGCCGCCGAAGATGAGCAGCGCCTGGCGCGACGAGTTCTCGATCATCGAGCCGAGGACGAACGCGAGCACCAGCGGCCCGGGCTCGAACCCGAACTTCTTCATCAGGTAGCCCAGCAGGCCGAAGGCGATGACCAGGAAGATGTCGTACACGTTGTTGTTCACGGTGTACGCGCCGAGCAACGTGATGAGCACCGTGATCGGGGCCAGGATGGCGGGACGCACCCGCAGGATCTTCACGAAGACGCCGACCATCGGGATGCTCATGATGAGCAGCAGGATGTTGCCGATGTACATCGAGTTGATGACGCCCCAGAAGACGTCGGGGTGCTCGGTGACGAGCTGCGGCCCCGGCTGGATGCCCTGGATGAGCAGCGCCCCGAACATCAGCGCCATCGTCGCGTTCGCCGGGATGCCCAGCGTCAGCAGCGGGATGAATGACGACGTGGCGGCGGCGTTGTTGGCGGTCTCGGGGGCGGCCACGCCCTCGACGGCGCCCTTGCCGAAGCGCTCGGGCTGCTTGGCGCGGCGCTTCTCGAAGGCGTACGCCGCCAGCGAGGACAGCACCGCGCCGCCGCCGGGCAGGACGCCCAGCACGAACCCGATGACCGAGCCGCGCCCGATCGCGCCCTTGGCCTGGCCGAGGTCCTGGCGCGACGGCCACACGTTGCCGACCTTGGCCGGCGCGTGCACCTGGTTGTGCCGCTCCTCGAGGTTGTAGAGGATCTCGCTGAGGCCGAACAGACCCATCGCGATCGGGATGAAGTCGATGCCTTCGGCGAGGTTCAGGCTGTCGAAGGTGAACCGCTCGGCGCCGGTGAAGGTGTCGCGGCCGACGGTCGCGATGAGCAGGCCGACGCAGGCCGCGATGATCGCCTTGAGCTTGTTGCCGTTGCCGACCGAGGAGATCAGCAGCACGCCGAGCACGCCCAGCGCCGCGTACTCGGGCGGGCCGAAGTCGAGCGCGAAGCCGGCGACGACCGGGGCCAGGATCGTCAGGCCGATGATCGAGACGGTGCCGCCGACGAAGGAGCCGATGGCGGCGATGCCGAGCGCGGTGCCCGCCTTGCCCTGTCTGGCCAGGGCGAACCCGTCGAAGACGGTCACGACGGAGGACGCCTCGCCGGGGAGGCGGAGCAGGACCGAGGTGATGGTCCCGCCGTACTGGGCGCCGTAGAAGATGCCGGCCAGCATGATGATCGCGGAGACCGGCCCGATGCCGTACGTGATCGGCAGCAGGATGGCGATCGTCGCGCCGGGCCCGAGGCCGGGCAGCACGCCGATGAGCATGCCGATGATCACGCCGATGAGGCAGTAGAGCAGGTTGGCCGGCTCCATGACGACGCCGAAGCCGTTGAGGATGGGGGAGATGTCCATGGGGTCTTCTCAGATGAGGCGCGGGAGCGGGACCTGGAGCAGCACGACGAAGAGCAGGTAGAACGCCGCCACCGTCAGCACGCTGACCACGATGGAGGTGCGCCACGACTCTTTGCCCAGCCAGCGCAGCCAGACGAACACCAGCAGCAGGGAGGGGATCTCGAAGCCGATCAGCGGCAGCAGCCAGGCCAGCATGATGAGCGTCACCAGGCCGGCCGCGGTGAGCAGGCTCGCCTTGGAGAACCGCTCGGTGTCCTCGAGCTTGCGGCCGGTGACGACGAGCACCGCCGACAGCACGACGATGACGACGCTGATGGCGAACGGCCACAGGCCGGGGCCCGGCTGGGTCATGCGGCCGAGCCCGAGCGCGAGGGAGCCGATCGCCCCGGCGACGCCGACCGCCAGCGCCACCAGGGCCGCCGAGATCTGCGAGAGAGGGCCGGCGTGCGGTGGCCGGGTGTCGTCGGCGACCTCAGGGCCGGACTCGAGAGGGCCGGCCTCAAGAGGGTCAGACATGGACATGCTCGCTCCTAGGGGACTATCCGGCCAGGCTGATGCCGTACTTGCTCAGCTGCTCCTTGTACGTGGCGGTGTCCTTCTGCAGGGAAGAGAGCACCTCCTGCGGGGAGACCTCCATCGGGGTGAGCGAGTTGTCCTCGTTGAACTTCTTGTACTCCGGCGTGGCGAACGTCTTCTTCGCCGCGTCCAGCAGGCGGGTCTTGACGTCCTCGGGCGTGCCCTTGGGCGCGGTCAGGAAGCGGTACTGCGTCACCAGGACGTCGAAGCCCTGCTCCTTGGCCGTCTTCACGTCCGGCAGGAAGGGGATGCGCTGGTCGGAGAAGACCGCGAGCGGGACGAGCTTGCCGGCCTTGATGTTCTCGATGGCCTCGCCGATCTGCATGGTGGAGACGTCCACCTGGTTGCCCAGCAGGGCGGTCAGCGCGGGGGCGCCGCCGTCGAAGGGCACGGCCGTGGCCTCGATGCCGGCGGTCTTGAAGGTCAGCGCGGAGGCGAGCTGGGCGCCCGTGCCGACGCCGGTCGTGCCGTAGCGGATGGTCTTGCCGGCCTTCTTCATGTCCTCGATGGACTTGTAGCCGGACTGGGAGTTGGTCGCCATGACGTAGTCGTCACGCGAGACGCCGGTGATGACGTCGAACGAGTCGATCTTCGTGGCCTCGGCGGGGGAGACCGTGAGCGGCGTGATGGTGAACAGGGACGCGTTCTGGACGGCGATCTTGTAGCCGTCGGCCTTCGCGGCCTGGAGCTCCTTGGCGTTGAGCGCGCCGTTCGCGCCGGGCTTGTTGAGCACCGGGGCGGAGACGCCGAGGTCCTTGCCCATGCCCTGGGCCAGCGCCCGGGTGATGAGGTCGGTCGAGCCGCCCGCGGACGCGCCGACGCTGAACTCGATGTTGCCCGTCGGATATTTACCGTCACCGCCGCCGGAGGACGTGGTCTTGACGCCACCGCACGCCGTCAGCGCGAGCGCGGCGGCGCCGCCGATGACACCCGCGAGAAGGCGGCGGCGGGTCGTCCGTGATGTCGGCATGGACTTCTCCTTATGTGCGAGCGGCGTCTATGGAGGTTACGGGGTTGTTTCCGCTCTGTAGTCTCCGGAGACTAGGGACCTGCCTCGATGCCTGTCCAGGCTCAATTCGGTATCAGGTGATACTCTGCGGGCATCATGCTAACACTGGATCAGATCCGGGCATTCGTGGCGGTCGCCGAGGAGCTCCACTTCGGCCGGGCCGCCGATCGGCTACGCATGACGCAGCCGCCGCTCAGCCGCCATATCCAGAAGTTGGAGCGCGCGATCGGCGTGACCCTCCTGGAACGCGACAACCGGCGCGTCGTGCTCACCGACGCCGGGCGCGGCTTCCTGGAGGACGCGCGGCGCATGCTCTCCCTCGTCGACACCGCGGGCGACCGGGCCCGCCGCATCGCCAAGGGCGCCACGGGCACCGTACGGCTCGGCTTCACCGCCGTCTCGGCCATCAGCATGCTCGGCACGATCCTGCGCCGCCTCACGGAGCAGCTGCCGGAGATCGACGTCATCCTCCACGAGCGGGTGACCGCCGGGCAGGTGGACGGCATCCTGCGCGGCGAGCTCGACCTGGGCCTGGCCCGCCCGCCCTTCGACATCGCCACGCTCGACTCCCGCGTGGTCTTCCGCGAGCCGCTGTGCGCCGTGGTCCCCGTCGGCCATCCGCTGGCCGGCCTGGGCCGGCCGCTCGCGCCCGACGACTTCGACGGCCTGCCGGTCATCAGCTACAACCCCGTGCAGTCGCGCTACTTCCACGAGCTGACCGTCCGCTTCCTCACCAACGCCCACCCCAGGATCGAGCAGCAGGTGCACCAGATCCTCACCGCCGCCCTGCTCGTGGCCGCCGGCCGGGGCGTGGCGCTGGCGCCGGCCAGCGCCCGCTCGCTCGGCATCGACGGCATCGTCTTCTGCGACCTGGTACGGGGCGGCGGCGACCCGCTCGACGAGGGGGCCAAAGAAAGGGCAGGCGTCGCGGGCAAGCCGGTGGAGCTGCACGTCATCTGGGACCACGGCTCCACCAACCCCGCCCTGTGGCGCGTTCTGGAGCTGCTGCCCGACCCCGGGCGTGACGATGCTCGTTCGGTATCGCCAGATACAGAATCGGGCTTGGACAGGAATCCACCCTCCTTCCTAGCCTGACGGCATCAACCTTTACCGGCGGTGCGGGGGATCCCACGGGCCGCGTGTCAGCAGAGGACGGTCATGCCGAATTTCTCGCCCCAGGAGCTCGCCGCCCAGCTCAAGAGCGGCCTGCTGTCGTTCCCTGTCACCCATTTCACGCAGGAGCTGGAGTTCGACGAGGCGGGTTACCGTGACCACCTGTCCTGGTTGAGCGCGTACCCCGTGGCCGGGCTGTTCGCCGCGGGCGGCACCGGCGAGGGCTTCTCGCTCACCCCCGCCGAGATCGACCGGGTGGTGCGGGCGGCGGTCAGCGAGGTGAACGGCAGGCTACCGGTCGTGGCCCCCGCCACCGGCGGCACCGCGAACGCCGTCGCGCAGGCCCAGGCCGCCGAGGCCGCCGGGGCCGACGGGCTGCTGCTCATGCCCCCCTATCTCACGGAGGCCGGGCAGGCGGGCCTGGTGGAGCACGTCTCCGCGGTGTGCCGCGCCACCGACCTCGGCGTGATCGTCTACAGCCGCGCCAACGCGATCCTGAACGACCGCTCCGTCGAGGCCCTGGCCGACCGCAACCCGAACCTCGTCGGGTTCAAGGACGGCGTCGGCAGCATCGAGCACCTCACCCGCATCTACGCCACCGTCGGCGACCGCCTGGCCTACATCGGCGGCCTGCCCACGGCCGAGACGTTCGCGCTGCCGCTGCTGCAGCTCGGCATGAGCACGTACTCCTCGGCGATCTTCAACTTCGTCCCGCAGTACGCGCTCGACTTCTACGCCGACGTCCGCGCCCAGAACCGGGACGCCGTCTACCGGCGGATCAAGGAGTTCGTGATCCCGTACCTGGACATCCGCGACCGGCAGAAGGGGTACGCCGTCTCGATCATCAAGGCGGGCCTGGCCGCCGTCGGGCGCCCGGCGGGCCCCGTCCGGCCGCCGCTGCAGAACCTCACCGACGGCGAGTCCGCCGAACTGGCCGCCCTCATCAACAAGATCAGCTAGGGCGCCATGTCTCCCACCATCCAGCGCGTCGAGGTCGTCCCGGTGGCCGGGTACGACAGCATGCTGCTCAACCTCAGCGGTGCCCACGGCCCCTTCTTCACCCGCAACGTCGTCATCACCACCGACTCCGACGGGCGCACCGGCCTCGGCGAGGTGCCCGGCGGCGAGGCGATCCGGAGGACCGTCGAGGAGGCGGGCGCGCTGCTGGCGGGCGAGCCCGTGGCCCGGTACCGCAGCCTGCTGCGGTCGGTGTCCGAGCGGTTCGCCGACCGCGACGCGAGCGGGCGCGGCGCCCAGACCTTCGACCTGCGCACCACCGTGCACGCGGTCACCGGCCTGGAGTCCACCCTGCTCGACCTGCACGGCCAGTACCTGGGCCTGCCGGTGGCCGACCTGCTCGGCGAGGGCCGTCAGCGGGACCGGGTGCCGATGCTGGGCTACCTCTTCTACGTCGGCGACCCGGGCAGGACCGACCTGCCCTACCGGGTGGACGACGCGGGCGAGGACCGCTGGTCGCGGCTGCGCCGCCAGGAGGCGCTCACACCCGACGCGGTGGTCGCGCTGGCCGAGGCCGCCCAGGAGCGTTACGGCTTCGCCGACTTCAAGCTCAAGGGCGGGGTGCTGACGGGCGAGGAGGAGATCGAGGCGGTCACGGCGCTGGCCCGCCGCTTCCCCGAGGCGCGCGTCACCCTCGACCCCAACGGCGGCTGGCTGCTCGCCGACGCCGTACGACTGTGCCGCGGGCTGGGCGGCGTCCTGGCCTACGCCGAGGACCCGTGCGGGGCCGAGGGCCGCTTCTCCAGCCGGGAGACGATGGCCGAGTTCAGGCGGGCCACCGGGCTGCCCACCGCGACGAACATGATCGCCACCGACTGGCGGGAGATGGCCCACGCCGTACGCGCCGGCGCGGTGGACATCCCGCTGGCCGACCCGCACTTCTGGACCATGGCCGGGTCGGTCCGCGTCGCCCAGCTCTGCCACGACTTCGGGCTGACCTGGGGTTCTCACTCCAACAACCACTTCGACATCTCGCTGGCGATGTTCACCCATGTCGGGGCGGCGGCCCCGGGGGAGATCACGGCACTGGACACGCACTGGATCTGGCAGGACGGCCAGGCCCTGACGACCAGCCCGTTCCGGATCACGGACGGCGCGATCGAGGTGCCGACGACCCCCGGGCTCGGCGTCGAGCTCGACCGCGCGGCCCTGGCCGAGGCCCACGAGCTCTACCTGCGCCACGGCCTCGGCGCCCGCGACGACTCCGTGGCCATGCAGTATCTGGTGAAGGACTGGGTCTTCGACCCGAAGCGCCCCTGCCTCGTCCGCTGACGACTTCGGCAGGTCCCTGCCGACAGGCCCATGGCGGCTGGCCTAGTGTTGGCCTCATGGGCATGGTCGGTACGGTCGGGCTGGTGCTACACCCACGGCGCGACTCGAAGAAGGCGATAGACACCATCCTGCGCTGGGCCGGTGACAAGGGCGCCACCGTGCTCGGGCTGCCCGAGGAAGTGGGGCGGATCGACTGCTCCGCCGTGGCCGTGGACGCCGAGGCCCTCGTCGAGCGGGCCGACCTGCTGGTCGGGCTGGGCGGCGACGGCACGATGCTGCGGACCATGCGGCTGCTGGCCGGTCGGCCCACCCCCATCCTGGGGGTCAACCTCGGCAAACTCGGCTTCCTGGCCGAGATCGACGTGGACGAGCTGGCGGACACGCTGTCGGCCATCGACGCCCACCGCTACACGATCGAGCCGCGCATGGCGATCAAGAGCCGGCTCGGCGGCGCGGACGTGACCGCGTTCAACGACATCGCGCTGGTCCGGATCCCCGGGGAAGGGCTGGCCGCGATCGCCGTCACCCCGGCGGGCAGCGACTTCGTGCGTTTCGCGGCCGACGCGGTGATCGTGGCGACCTCCACGGGCTCGACCGCCTACAGCTTCTCGGCCGGCGGTCCCATCGTGTCGCCCCGGGTGGAGGCGGTGCTGGTGGTGCCCGCCGCCGCCCACTCGTCGTTCAACCGGGCGCTGGTGCTGCCCGCCGACGAGGAGGTCACGCTGGAGGTGCTGCCCACCAGCGGGCGGCTGGCGGTGGAGGTCGACGGGGCCGTGGTGACCCACCTGTGCCCCGGCGACACCGTCACCGTGGCCGCGTGGCCGGGGGCGGCGAAGGTCGTGCGGCTGGGGACCACGTTCTACGAGCGGGCCCGGCGGAAGCTGCGGGTGGACGGCAGCGCCGAAGCCCTCTGACGGGCGGCCGCGATCAGGTGCGCGTCCGCCGGCGGTGCCGGGCCGGGCGCTCGCCCGGGTGCTGGGCGGGGTCGTGCTGGTGGGCGTGCGGCGTGAAGAAGCTCTCCTGCGCGTCCTGCCGGGCGGGAGGCTCCTGGGCGTCCTCCTCCGGGTGGTGGCGGGAGGCCGTCAGGGCCGCCAGCGCCGTGGTGATGGGCACGGCGGCGATGAGCCCCAGCGTGCCGACGATGCTGCGGACGATCTCCTGGGCGATGACCGGCGTCGTCAGCACGTCACCCAGCGGCTGCTGCCCGATGCTGAACAGCAGCAGCAACGGCAGCGACGCCCCCGCGTACGCCAGGATGATCGTGTTGATCACCGACGCGATGTGCGCCCGGCCGATGCGGCCGGCCGCCCGGTAGAGGCGGGCGAAGCCGTACGAGGGGTTGGCGTGGGCCAGCTCGGCCACCGTGACCGCCTGGGTGACCGTGACGTCGTCGAGCACCCCCAGCGCGCCGATGATGATGCTGGCCAGCAGCAGGCCCTGGGTGTCGATCTTCAGGCTCATGTCCAGCGCCAGCGCGCTGTCGTCGGTGATGCCGTTGAGCCGGGCGAACCCCAGCGCCCCGTACGACAGCAGGCCCGTCAGCGCCAGGCTGGCCAGCGTGCCCAGCACGGCCATCGACGTGGCCAGCGAGAAGCCGTGCGTGAGGTAGAGGACCAGCAGCATGATCGCCGAGGCCCCCACGATGGCCACCAGCAGGGGCGGCTCGCCCTCCAGGATGCCGGGGATGACGAACGTCAGCAGCAGCACGAACGTCACCGCCAGCCCCACCAGCGCCGTCACCCCGCGCCAGCGGCCGAAGGCGATGACCGCCAGCGCGAAGGCCGCCCCGAACAGCCACAGCGGCGTCGACCGGTCGTGGTCGGAGATCTGGTGCTCGCCGTCCGCGTCGCGCAGCAGGATCACGTCGTCGCCCGCGGCGAAGTGCTGGGCCCCGGGCCCGCTGGGCAGCCGGAGCGTGACGCTCTGGCCGCCCTCGACGCGGACGTCGGCGTTGCCGCAGGTGGCCGGGTCGGGCTGGGGTGCGCCTTCCGAGGCGGCGGGGCACTTCTTGAGCGTGACACCGGTGATCGTCCCGGTGACCCGCTGCACGCTGGACTGCTCACCGGATGGGGCGGTGCCGGTGCTCACCGTCCCGTCGGGCCAGAGCCAGAGCAGGCCGGCCAGGGTGATGATCGCCAGCGGCACGAGCACGGCCAGACCGGCCATCACCGTACGCCGGGAGCTGGGAAGATGCGCGTGATTGGCGCCCATGGCTGACGACAGTACTGCACCCCGGTCCCCTGGGTAGGCGTAAAAGCATGTCGTGGCTGGTAGGCACGTCGGGGTGGCAGTACAAGGACTGGCGCGGGGTGCTCTATCCGCAGGACGTCCCGCAGCGGCTCTGGCTGGAGGAGTACGCGGCCGAGTTCCCGACCGTCGAGAGCAACAACGCGTTCTACCGGCTGCCGAGCCCCGAGACGTTCGCGGCCTGGCGGGACCGCACGCCGGACGGGTTCGTGATGGCGGTCAAGGCCAGCAGGTTCCTGACCCACATCAAGCGGCTGGCCGACCCCGAGGAGCCGGTGGGGCGCCTGATGAGCCGCGCATCGGAGCTGAAGGACAAGCTCGGGCCGGTCCTGCTGCAGCTGCCGCCCACGCTGAAGGCCGACGCGGACCGGCTCGACCGGTGCCTGCGCTGCTTCCCGGCGGGCGTCCGGGTGGCCGTGGAGCCGCGGCACGAGTCGTGGTGGACGGAGGACATCCGGGAGCTGCTGAGCGCGCACGAGGCCGCGCTGTGCTGGGCCGACCGGCTGGGCAAGCCGCAGAGCCCGCTCTGGCGCACGGCGGACTGGGGTTACGTGCGCCTGCACGAGGGGCCGTCCGGCTGGTCGTACGGCGACACCGCGTTGAAGACGTGGGCGAGACGCCTGCATGAGGCGGGCTGGCGGGACGTCTACGTCTACTTCAACAACGATCCTGGGGGAGCGGCTGTGCGTAACGCGAGACGATTTGCCAGACTCGGCTAGTGCACACACGTCTGTACAGGAACGGCGTCCTCGAGAAGGAAGGTTTCCCGATCGAGGAGGTCTCCGACTATGTGGAGGATCCCGGCAACACGGTCTGGTTCGACCTGTGTGGCCCCTCGTCCGCCGACCTCGGCGTGATCGGTGAGGAGCTGGGACTGCACGAGCTGGCGGTCGAGGACGTGCTGTCCGATCATCAGCGGCCGAAGGTCGATATATACGACAACCACTTGTTCATCACCGTTTACGGGGTGCACTTCGACGAAGGGCAGCTCGACCCCGTCGAGGTGAACATCTTCGTCACCAGGAACGCCCTGGTCACCGTCCGCGAGAACGACCACTTCGACATCCGCGAGGTGGTCAAGCGCTGGGACGCCAACACCCGGCTGGCCGGCCACGGCGTGGCGTACCTGCTGCACGGGCTGCTCGACTACGTGGTCGACAGCCAGTTCGACCTGGTGCAGGACCTCGACACGCAGGCGGAGGCGCTGGAGGAGTCGCTGTTCGACGAGGACGGCCCCCATGACGGCAGGGCCCTGCAGCGCAAGATGTACGAGCTGCGCAAGAACACCGCCCGGCTGCGCAAGATCTCGATGCCGATGCGCGAGGTGGTCGGCACCCTCCTCCACCGCGACCAGGACTTCATCGCCAAGCCCGCCATGGCCCCCTACTACGAGGACGTCAACGACCACGTGCTGCGCGTGGCGGAATGGGTGGAGACCATCCGCGACATGCTCGCGAACGTCCGCGAGACCCGCCTTGCCCAGCAGGGCTTCCGCCTGAACGAGATCATGAAACGGCTCACCAGCTGGGCCGCGATCATCGCCGTGCCGACCGCGATCACCGGCTACTACGGGCAGAACGTGCCCTACCCGGGCTCGGGGCAGCCGTGGGGGTTCTGGACCTCCACGATGCTAGTGGCCGGCGTGTCCGCGATGCTGTACGTGGTGTTCAAGAAGAAGGACTGGCTGTGAGCGCCCTCGGGGCCCATCGCAGCGCGGCCAGGTCGTAGGGCGGGCGGCAGGGCCCGCTCCGCGCGTCCGGCCGCTCCTCCACGGCCAGCCGCACCCGCGCGGCGCCGTCGGCCGGAAACAGGGGCAGGCAGCGGCCGCCCGAGATGAGGGTACGGCGGCCGATCGACGTGGTGAGCAGGGACAGCTCCTCGTACGTGGCGGGCACGGCCAGGCGCAGCACCCACATGCCCTCCGGGGTCCGCACCCGCGTCCCGTCGAGCGCGTAGTACTCCAGCACGCTCTCGTTGGTCGAGACGACCGCCCGCATGGTGAACCGGCGGCCCTCCACGGTGAACACCTCCGCGGAGGGCGCCCGGTAGATCGAGTGCACGTACCCGATCGAGAAGGCGCCCGCGACGACGGGCAGGCCGTTCACGGTGAGGAGGCCGGCGCTCCCGCCGGAGCAGAGCGCCGCCACCACCGTGAGCGCCGTCGCGAGGGCCGCGAGCAGCCTCGTCAGGCCTTTTCCTTGTAGTAGCGGGCCGCGCCCGGGTGCAGCTCGACCGGCGCCACCTGCTGGCCCAGCATGACGTCGAGCTTCTTGGCCTCCGGATGCACGGCCGCCAGCTCGGCCTTCTTCTCGAACAGGGTCTTGGTGATGTCGTAGGCGAGCTGGTCGCTCATCTTGTCGGGCACCAGCAGCACGTTCGCGATGCCGACGGTCTTGATCGAGCCGGACAGCTTGTAGAGGGACAGGTCCACGTCGAGGCCGACGTACTGCTGGCCGTACGTCGACTGCATGGTCGTCAGCACGTCGCTCGTGTCGAGCACCTTCACGTCCGGCTTGCTCGTGGCCAGGTCGGTGATGCCGGCCGTGGGCAGGCCGCCGACCCAGAAGAACGCGTCGATCGTGCCGTCCTTGACGGCCTGCACCGACTCGTTGATCGACAGCTGCTGCTTGGTGATGTCGTTGTCCGGGTTGATCCCGGCCGCCTGAAGGACCCGCCTGGCCACGACCTGGGTGCCGGAGTTGGCCGGGCCGAGCGAGACGCGCATGCCCTTCAGATCGGCCACCTTGGCGGCCCGGACGCCGGGCGCGACGACGAGCTGCGTGTAGTTGTCGTAGATGCGGGCGATGGCCTTGATGGGCTGCTTCGCGGTGAAGGTGTCCTTGCCGTTGACCGCGTCGGCCGCCGTGTCGGACTGGGAGAAGCCGATGTCGGCCTTGCCGGAGGCGAGCAGCTTGATGTTCTCGACGGAGGCCGAGGTGACCGACGCCGTGGCCTGGGTGTTGGGGATGTTGGCCGACAGCAGCTTGGCCAGGCCGCCGCCGTACACGTAATAGACGCCCGTCGTGCCGCCCGTGGCGATCGACAGCCGGTTGCCGGATCCGCCCGCGCCACCTCCGCCGCAGCCGGCCGCGGTCAGGACGGCGACGGCCACTATCGCAAAGATCCGCTTCACGCTGGGTCCCTTCTCCTGCTTCTGACGAGGTGCACGGCTACGGCCACGGCCAGGACGGCCAGACCGGCGACGATGGGAACGGGTTCGAGGAAGAGCAGCAGCACCGCGGCGATCGCCGCGAGCGCGCGCTCGGGCCATCCGCTCATGCCGCCGGTCGCCAGCGCGAGGGCCGCCACGGCGACGGCCGAGACGGCCGTCATCAGCAGCACGGTGCCGATCGGCCCCTGCCCGAGCAGCGCCTGCCCGTTGGGCGTCAGCACGAAGGCGAACGGCACCAGGAACGCCGGCAGCGTGTAGCGCCAGGTCATCATCATCGTCTTGTACGTGTTGCCGCCGGTGATCGCCGCCGCCGCGACCGCGGACAGCGCCGTGGGCGGGCTCACCTCCGACAGGACCGCGTAGTAGAAGACGAACATGTACGCCTCGGCCTGCGTCACCCCGAGCGTCGTGAGCGCCGGGCCGATGATCACCGCGGCGATGATGAAGCTCGCGGTCACCGGCACGGCCAGGCCCAGCAGCATGACCGCGATGCCGGACATGAGCGTGGTCAGCACGAGGTTGCCCGCGGCGAAGTCCACGATGATCGCGCTGAGGTTGAGGCCGAGGCCGGTCTGCGTGATGACGCCGACGATGATGCCCGCCGCCGCGCACACCGCGGTCACCGGCAGCACCTCCAGCGTGCCCTTGGCCAGCGCCTGCCCGACCCGCTTGGGGCCCATGCGGTGCTGCGGGTCGAGGAACGACAGCGCGAACGCGATGGCGGTGGCGATCACCACGGACTGGAACGCCGAGCGGTCCAGCGCCATCAGCACGATGATGAGGATGAGCGAGCTGAAGTGGTAGCCGAAGCGCAGCAGCAGCTTGCCCGCCTTGGGCGCGTCCACCTGCACGGCGTGGGTGCTGAAGCGGCGCGAGTCGATCTCGATGGCCAGGAAGATGCCCAGGTAGTACAGGAGCGTGGGGATCGTCGCGTACAGGAGCACCTCGAGGTAGCTGACCCTCAGATACTCCGCGATGATGAACGCCGCCGCGCCCAGCGTGGGCGGCGACAGGATGGCGCCGATGCCGCCGGCCGCGAGGATGCCGCCCGCCGGCTCCTTCGGATAGCCGGCCCGCCGCAGCACCGGCCAGGCGACGCTGCCCAGGCTGACCGTGGTGGCCACGCCGGAGCCCGACACGGTGCCGAGCAGGAAGCCGGCCGTGGTGACGGTACGGCCGGGGGCGGCGCGGGACTTGCGGAAGGCGGCGAAGCTCAGGTCGATGAAGAACTTGCTCGCGCCCGAATAGTCGAGCACAGCGCCGTAAATCGTGAAAAGGATGATGTAACTGGCGGCCACCTGCATGGGGACGCCGAAGAAGCCCTCGGTGCCGGTGTAGAGCTGGGACACGATTTGGCCGAGGTCGAAGCCGCGATGCCCGATAGTCCAGTCAATCGGCAAATATGCGCCGTAATAGGCATAAATCAGGAAAACTACGCAGATGATGGTCAGGGACCAGCCGACGGTGCGCCGTACCGCCTCCAGGAGCAGCACCGTCAGCGCCAGGCCCGCCACGACGTCGAGGTCCGTCAGCGCGGCGCCGGAGCCCCGATCGCGGAACCCGTCGATGTCGAGCAGCGGATAGACCAGCACGGCCAGCGAGGCGGCGGCGAGCAGCCAGTCGGCCACGGACGGCCGCTCGGACCGCCGCGTCCCCTCCGGCTCGCCGCCCGCTGGCGTTTCGGGGGGCGAGCTCGCGGCGGTGCCGCGCCGGAACAGCCGTGGCAGGAACGACGACCAGCCCGACCGGTAGCAGAGGAAGACCAGCGGCAGCGCCACCGCCAGGAACGTCATCCGGTGTTCCAATGCCTCCACCGGCCGGAACACCACCACCAGCGAATAAACCGACAGCAGCCCGCCCACGATCCACACGCCGAGCCGCAGAGGCCCGCCGAGTTGCCGCGCCGGGCGTTCCTGTTCGTGCGCGGAAACAAGCTCGGCCTCACGGTCGCTCAGCTCGGTCAAGACACATCCTCCCCCGACACGGCGTTGCAGCGGACTTTACGAGCCGGTTATGCGCGGAGGGAAGGGGCCGTTATCTATTCGATCTCCAAGCTCCGGAACAAAGGTCGCGAATCCGCTCGCCGCCCTGCGGCGAGCCTGGGGGCGCCCCGATCCCGGCGGCGGTGGGCCCCTCACCGGGGCGTCCGGGTGCTCGTGAAAAAAAGTTTCAAGAAGACCTCAAGGTTTGGCAAATGATATAAAGGCTCGGTGGCCGAGATCATCCTTGACGTCCGCCAGCTCCAGGCGTTCGCCGAGGTCGGCTACCAGGTCGCGGCCAGCGGCGGCGCCCACGCGGCGATGGCGGCGCTGCGCCGGGTGGTCCCGGTGGACGCCTACGAGTTCGTCGCGTTCGATCCGGCCACGGGGCGGCACCACAGCGTCGTGTCCGACGGCCACCACCGCATCGACCACGACGCGGCCGAGGAATACGCGGGGCTGGAGGCGTGCCGCAGGGCCATCGCCACCCGCGCGCCGGTGATCATGCCGGAGCCGGGCACCGCACGCTACTTCCGGCGTCACCTCGCCCCCTACGGCTGGCGGGCGGGGCTGACGGCGCCGCTGTTCCTGAGCGAGGGCCGCTACACAGGGCTGCTCCACCTGGCCACCAAGGACTCCTTTCCCCGGCTCACGGGCGCGCTGGTCGTCGCGATCAGCCCGATGCTCGCCCACGTCACCGACCTGACCAGGTGCGTCATCGACCCGGTCGGGCTGCCGCCGGACTTCCGGGCGGTGGCCTTCGACCGGGTGGGGACGCGGCGCCAGGTGCCGGGCCACGAGGCGTCGGCCGTGCTGCGGGAGGATCCGGCGATGGCCGCGTTCGCCCGGGCGTTCATCGACTCGCGGGAGCTGAGCAGGCACGGGCTCTGGCTCGACCGCAAGGGGCGCTGGCACGAGTTGCGGCTGCTCAGGGCCGGGGTCGGGTTCCAGGGGGCGCTCCAGGGCGCGGTGGTGGCCGAGCGGCCGTGCCCGCTGCCGTACGACCTGACGGGGCGCGAGGTGGACGTGCTGACCCGGGTGGCGGCCGGCGACTCCAACCCGCAGATCGCCGCCGCGCTGGTGCTCAGCGTCCGCACCGTGACGACCCACCTGGAGCACATCTTCGCCAAGCTCGGCTGCGACAGCCGTACCCGTCTGACCACCAAGGCCCTCGCCGAGGGCCTGTGCCGCCTGGACGTCTAGTCAGACGGCCATCCCGGCCGAGAGGTGGGACCACAGGAGCTCGAACCAGACCGTCGTCGTGCCGTCCTCGCGGGTGAAGCCCCAGCGGTGGCTGAGCGCCTCGATCAGCGGCAGGCCGCGCCCGCTGGTGGACTGCGCGCTCGTACGGCACACGCACGGCGGCCCGTCGGACCCGGCGTCCGACACGAGCACCCGCACCGCCGTCTCCGAGCTGCTCACGGTCACCGTGAACGAACCGCCCGCCCCGGACCTGGTGTGCAGGATCGCGTTCGTGGCCAGTTCGCTGGTGAGCAGTGCGGCGTCGTCGTACAGGGGATGGTCGCGGCCGAGCGCGGCCGTCACGAGCCCCCGGGCCCTGGCCACCTGCGACGGCACTCCCGGGAGCCGGGCCACGAGATCACGGGAGTCGCCTCCGTCGACGCTGTGAAAGTCCGGCGGTGCCACGGCGACCTCCCCCAAATCCGGTGACGTTATGAGACGCGCTGACAGGGGGCCGGAGATTATCGCGAAAAGGTAGGAATGACCTTGCCCGAGGTCGGCTGCACGACCGCGGACGCCGACCGAGTACGCTGCGATCGACGAGTCGTCTAGGCCTATAGGGGAGAGCGTGGGAGGTCGCGTGAGCAGCCTGGAGGCCGTCTGGGTGCAACCGTACGACCGGGTGGGGGCGGCGGTCGTGACCGGCGTCTTCGACATCCTGCACGTCGGCCACGTGCGCTACCTGGGCGCGGTGGCCGACCGCGGCCTGCCGCTGGTCGTCGGCGTGGAGGACGATCCCCGGGTGCGGGCCTGGAAGGGGCCGAGCCGCCCGCTCAACCCGGCGGA
Organism: Nonomuraea sp. NPDC004186; assembly: GCF_053603495.1. Lineage (NCBI taxonomy): Bacteria > Bacillati > Actinomycetota > Actinomycetes > Streptosporangiales > Streptosporangiaceae > Nonomuraea > Nonomuraea sp. NPDC004186. The sequence continues at coordinate 19,052 of NZ_JBSGFQ010000093.1, forward strand.
GGAGCGGGCCGAGGTGCTGGCCGCGCTCCGCTTCGTGACCGGCGTCTTCATCGTGACGGGGCCGCCCGAGGCGCACGGGCCGGAGGACTACATCGACCTCCTGGCCCCGATGCGGCCGGGGGCGCTCGCGCACACGGCCGGCGACCCGCACGCGGGCGCCCGCGCGGCGGCGGCGGCGATCCTGGGGACCGAATGCTGGGAGATGGCCTCCATCCCCGGCCGCTCCACCACCCGGATCGTGAACGCGGCCGGCAAGGGCTGACAACCGGCCCCTGCGCGCCCGCCGGTCCCACCACCGCTCCCCACGCCACCAAGCGCACCGTCCTTCACGGGCCGCGTCCGGATGCGACCCGCGTGCCGGGACGGTGCCGCGCCCATGACGGTGCCGCGCCCCGGGGGAGCCGTGCCGGGACGGCGTCGCGCCTGCGGCAATGCCGCGCCTGAGGGGCGACGGATCCGTCACGCCACCGGCCCTCGAAGGTGCTGCGGGTGGGGTGGAAGGGGTGGGTGGGGTGGTCGGGCATGATCGCGTACTCTTTCGTGACATGACAGCCGACCTCGTGGCGAAGCGCGTGACGAACCTGCTGGCACCCCAAGTGCTGGTGATCGCCATGCCGCCCGTCGTCGGCCTGCTGGCCCAGGGATGGAGCGGCGCGGCATGGGGTCTGGTGGCCTCGGCGATCTGCGGCGGCGTGCCGGCGGCGGTGATCGCGGCCGGCGTGCGCACGGGCCGCCTCGACTCCCACCACATCGTGGACCGCGCCCGCCGTACCGGCCCCCTGCTCGCCGCCGTGGCGGCCGTGCTGGTCGCGCTGGCGCTGCTGGTGGTGATGGGCGCCCCGACCCTGCTCGTCGCCACCGTGACCGCGATGCTGGTCGCGCTGGCCGTCACCGTGCCGGTGACGCTGCGCTGGAAGATCTCCTTCCACGCCGCCGTCTCGGCGGGCACGGTCGTCGTGTTCGCGCACGTCCTGCCCGCCTGGCCGGCCGCGATCGCCGGAGCCGCCGTGGTCGCGCTGGTGTGCTGGGCGCGCGTACGCCTCACGCACCACACCTGGCCCCAGGTCATCGTCGGAGCGGTGGTCGGCACGGCCGCGACGTGGGCGACGCTGGCCGCGTTCGGACTGAGCTGAGCCCCGGCCGCCCGCACGCAGGACCGGAATAGCGGTGCCGCGTCCGGGGTTGGCGGTGACATGGATGTCACGAACCGCGGCCGGGTACGCGTCGAGCCCACGGCCAAGCGTGTGAGGACCTATCTCGGCGGCCGGGTGGTGGCCGACTCCACCTCCGCCCTCCTGGTGTGGGAGGTCCCGTACTACCCCACCTACTATTTCCCGGCGGCCGACGTGGACGAGTCCGCGCTCAAGGCCACCGGCGCGACCAAGCACTCCCCGAGCAGGGGAGACGGCCTGGTCCACACCGTCACCTCGGGCACGGCGGAGGCGGCCGACGCCGCGCTCGTCTATCCCGACTCGCCGCTGGAGCAGATCCGCGGCCACGTCCGCTTCGAGTGGGACGCCATGGACGCCTGGTTCGAGGAGGACGAGGAGGTCTACTTCCACCCGCGCGACCCGTACACGCGGGTGGACATCCTGGCGAGCTCGCGCCACGTGCGGGTCGAGGTGGACGGCGTGACCGTGGCCGACTCCCGCGGCCCGCGCATCCTCTTCGAGACGGGCCTGCCCGCCCGCTACTACCTGCCGAAGACGGACGTACGGCTCGACCTGCTGGAACACACCGACACCGCCACCCACTGCCCCTACAAGGGCACGGCGGAATACTGGACGGTCAACGGCCAGAAGGACCTGGCCTGGTCGTACCGCACGCCGCTGCCGGAGAGCGCGAAGGTCGCCGGGCTGATCGCGTTCTACAACGAGAAGCTCGACATCTACGTGGACGGCGAGCTCCAGGAGCGCCCGAAGTCGAAGTTCTCCTGATCCGCCGCGGTCAGGAGGAGGGGGTCCAGCGCGGGTCGCGGCCGAGGTAGCGCAGGAGCGCCGCCACGTCGTCGTCGCCCGGCTCCGCGTCCAGCGCCGGGGCGTACGCGCCCCAGGCGCGCAGCGGCTCGACGATCTCCATGGCCACCTTCAGCAGGGGCCTGGCCAGGTCCGGCGTGAGCGGTGAGGCCTGGCCGGTCGCGACGGCGATGTCCCAGGCGTGCACGGCGGCGTCCAGCGCGCACGCCGTCGAGCCGGACCACGGCGACATCTTGTGCGGCGGCACCGGCGTCGGCACCTCGACGGCGCTCCGGTCGACGCCCGCCCATGCCCGGGCCGAGCGGACCAGCGCGTCCTCGGTGAAGGCCGTCGGGTCCGTCTCCGGCGCGCCCGACGGCTCGAACGGGTTGAACGTGGGGCCGGGTTCGCCGGTCAGCGCGGCGGCGAAGCCGATCTGGTCGCCGGCCGCGTGCTGGAGGACCTGGGTGACGTTCCAGGCCGCGCAGGGCGTCGGCAGCTGCCAGGCCCCGGCCGGCACGGCGCCGACGACCCGGCGCAGCGCCTCGTGCGAGCCGTCGAGGATGTCCCAGCCGCTGACAGTGGTGTCGCTCATTGGTGAGCCCCCTTTCGTGGTGCTTTCAGCATAGCAGAACGGAACGCTTTGTTCCACTACTTGGGGACCTCGGCCGCCAGGCCGTGGATCAGCATGTTCAGGGCCTGCTCGAAGTCCGCCAGGGGGTCCACGCCCTCCCGGGTGCTCCGGAGCAGCCTGCTGAAATGCGGCAGCCGTGCCGGATCCATCTCGCGTACGTACGCGCTGACCCCCTGCTCGCCCGCGTGCACGCCGGGATCGCCGGTGAACCCGCCCGTCGACAGCACCAGCGACCCGAACACCAGGCTGTTCACGGCGGTCAGCGCCCGCCACGCGCCCAGGTCGTCGAACCCCGCCTGGAACAGCGCCCCCACCAGCGCGTCCAGCGGCTCCAGCGCCCGTACGGAGGTCGGGTTGGACTGGTCGGTGACCAGCGCGAGCGGCACCGCCGGATGGCGGCTGAACACCCGGTACATGCTCAGCGCCACCTCGCGCACCTGCTCCTGCCACGGCAGCGCCGGATCCGGCCGCTCGACCTGCTCGAACACCCGCTCGGCCACGCCGTCGAGGATGTCGGCCTTGTTCGAGACGTGGTTGTAGAGGGACATCGCCTCGACGCCGAGCGCCTTGGCCAGCCGCCGCATGGTCAGGCCCTCCAGGCCCTCCTTGTCGGCCAGTTCCAGGGCCGCGTCCAGGACCCTCTCTCTGTTCAGCGGCTCCCGTCGTGCCATTCGGTGCTCCTTTCCCGGATTGACAAAGCTTACGGTGTATGTGTTCTACTTACTACGTAAGCTTACTGCGTAAGTAGAGGAGCGGAGATGACCGACGTGATCATCGTCGGCGGCGGGCCGGTCGGGCTGCTGCTGGCATGCGAGCTCAAGCTGGGTGGGGCCGACCCGCTGGTCCTGGAGGCGGCCACGGGCGAGGAGCGCCGGACGCGCAGCCTCGGCCTGCGCTCGCTCAACGCGCGCACCGTGCAGTCGCTGGCCCTGCGCGACCTGGTCGAGCCGGTGGCGGGGGAGCAGTGGGCGATGCTCGACGAGCTGGCCGCGCGCCGCGAGCCCGCCGGGGCCGACCTGGTCGCCATGATGGTGGAGCTGCTCCAGGAGGGCCTGATCAGGGGGCACTTCGGCGGGCTGCCGCTGCTGAGCGAGGCCGGAGACGCCGAATACCTCATGCTCAAACAGGACCGGCTGGAGGCCGTCCTGGCCGAGCGGGCCGCCGGCATGGGGGTGCGGATCTGGCAGGGGTGCGCGGTGAGCGACGTCGCGCAGGACGAGTCCGCCGCCGTCGCCACGCTCGCCGACGGGCGGTCGGTACGGGCCGCGTACCTCGTGGGGTGCGACGGCGGGCGGAGCCTGGTGCGCAAGCGGTCGGGGTTCGCGTTCGAGGGGACGCCGGCGACCATGACGGGGCGGACCGCCGTGGCCGAACTCGCCTCCGCCGAGGCCGTGACGTCGTCCCTGCGCCACCCCGGCGGCCTGGTGAACCTGTCGCTGGTGCCGGGGGAGATCGCCACCATCGAGTTCGACGGCGGGCCCGGTGACCGGGACGCGCCGATGACGGCCGAGGAGCTGGAGGACAGCCTGCGGCGGGTGACGGGGCACGACGTGGTGGTCAAGCGGCTGGAGACCGGCATCCGCTACAGCGACAACACCCGGCACGCGGGGACGTACCGCCAGGGGCGGGTGCTGCTGGCGGGGGACGCGGCGCACGTGCACTCGCCGATCGGCGGCCAGGGGCTCAACCTGGGGCTGCAGGACGCGGTCAACCTCGGGTGGAAGCTGGCCCTGGTGGCCCGGGGGCTCGCGCCCGAGGCGCTGCTGGACACCTACACCGCCGAACGGCACCCGGTGGCGGCCAGGGTGCTGCGCAACACCCGGGCCCAGGTGGCGCTGATGCGGCCGGGGCCGCAGGTGGAGGCGTTGCGGGAGGTGCTGGCGGAGGTGATCGAGCTGCCGGACGCCAAGCGGCACTTCACGGGGATGGCCGACGGGACGGAGACGGACTACGCGCCCGGCTCGGCGCACCCCCTCGTCGGGCGGTTCGCACCGCGCCTGGAGGCAGTCCCCTTCGCACGCCTGGAGGCGGTCCCGGAGCCGACTCCCGCGAAGGCTCGGACGGTCGCCGAGCTGCTGCGGGATGGGCGCGGCCTCGTGCTGGTCCTCTCAGACGCGACCGGCGAGGGCGCGGACGGAGAGAGCGGGGACGGAGAGGGGGCGCCCGGCGACGGCGGGCTCGACGCCGCCGTGGCGGGTCACCGCGACCGCGTGCGGGTGGCGCACGCTTCGACCATGCCCGGAGATGGGCCCGGCGACGGGGATGCGGAGGTGCTGCTGGTGCGGCCCGACGGCTATGTCGCGTGGGCGGGCGGGCGCGACGGGGTCGCCGACGCGCTCACCACGTGGTTCGGCCCGCCCAGGGGCTAGGCGAGGAGACGGGTGAGGACCCGGGTGCCGAATTCGAGCCCCTCCACCGGCACCCGCTCGTCCTTGCCGTGGAACATCCCGAAGTAGTCCAGGTCCGGCCGGAGCATGAGGGGCGCGAAGCCGTACCCCTTGATGCCGATCCGGGCGAAGGACTTGGCGTCCGTGCCGCCGGCCATCACGTACGGCACCGGCCGGGCGAGCGGGTCCTCGGCCACCAGCGCGCCCGCCAGCGTGTCGAAGAACGCCGACGGGTACGGCGCGTCGGGCGCGTCCTCCAGGTTGACGAACTCCCGGGTGATCTTCGGCCCGAGCAGCGCGTCGATCGTCTCCAGGAACTCCTCCTGCGACCCCGGCAGGTAACGCCCGTCCACGTGCGCCTCCGCCGTGGAGGGCACCACGTTCACCTTGTAGCCGGCGTCGAGCATCGTCGGGTTCGCCGAGTTGCGGATCTGGCTCTTGAACAGGCCGCCCAGCGGCCCGAGCCGGGCGGCCTCCTCGTCGAGGCGGTCGAGGTCGATCGGCCGGCCGATGATCTCCGACAGGCTCTGGATGAGGGCGGCCACCGGCGGCGTCAGGCGTACGGGCCACTGGTGGGAGGCCACCCGCGACAGGGCGTGCACCAGCGTGGCGACCGGGTTGTCCACCGGCGGGCGGGAGCCGTGCCCGGCCACGCCGTGCGCGGTGAGCTTCATCCAGGCGGTGCCGCGCTCGCCGACGGCGATCGGGTACACCCGGTGCTCGCCGGAGGCCACGCTGAAGCCGCCGGACTCGCTGATCGCCTCCGTGACGCCGTCGAACAGCTCCCGGTGCTCGGTGACGGCGTGCCGCGAGCCGTAGTCGCCGGTCGCCTCCTCATCCGCCAGGAACGCCAGCACCAGGTCACGCTTCGGGCGCACGCCGCGAGCGGCCAGGTCGAGCACGGTCGCGAGGGTCATCGAGCACGACCCCTTCATGTCGACCGCGCCGCGCCCGTACACGCAGCCGTCCACGATCTCCCCCGAGAACGGGTCCATCTGCCACTCGGCCGGGTCGGCGGGCACCACGTCCAGGTGGCCGTGGATCAGCAACGCGTCGGGGGAGTCGCCGTCGATCCTGGCCACGACGGTGGTCCGCTTCGGAGCCGACTCGAACACCACCGGCTCGATCCCCGCGTCGGCCAGCAGCGTGGCGACGTATTCGGCCGCCGGCCGCTCACCGGAGCCCGGGTTGGTGGTGTCGAACCTGATCAGATCCGAGCAGATCTCGGCAACGCTCTTCACGCTCTCCCCTTCAGTGTCAAAGGCGGCACCTCGGGAGTCTCCATGCCGAAGATCAACCCGTAGAAGGCCAGCTCGGCCTCCAGCACCGAGACGATAGTCTCCTCCCTGCGCCAGCCGTGCTGCTCGCCGGGGTAGGTGAGCAAGGCCCACTCTTTGCCATGTTTGTCCAGTTCGGCGGTGAATCGCTCGGCCTGGCTCACGTCCACGATCGCGTCCTCCAGGCCGTGCAGCATGAGGCACGGGCCCGAGGCGCGGTAGGCGCTCAGGAGCGGCGAGCGCTCGGTGTAGCGGTCGCGGGTCTCGGGCAGCGGGCCCACCAGTCCGTCCAGGTAGCGGGACTCGAAGTCGTGCGTCTCGGCCGCCCAGCTCTCCGGGTCGGTGATCGCGTAGTGCGCGACCCCGCCCGCGAACACGTCGCTGTGCACGAGCGCCGCCACCGTCGTCCAGCCTCCGGCGCTGCCGCCGCGGATGGCGATCTTCGCGGCGTCGGCCCGGCCCATCTCGACCAGGCCGCGCGCCACCCTGGCGCAGTCCTGCACGTCCACCACGCCCCACTCGTGGCGCAGCCGCTCGCGGTAGGCGCGGCCGTACCCGGTCGATCCGCCGTAGTTGACCACGGCCACGCCGAGCCCTCTGCTGGTGAAGTACGCGATCTCCAGGTCGAGCACGACCGGGAGGTTGCCGGTCGGGCCGCCGTGCACGAAGATCACGTACGGGTTCGGGCCGCTCCGGCCGCCGGTCGGCGGGTAGAGGTGCGCGTGCACGCCCTCGATGGTCACGGCCTCGGGCGTGGGCAGCAGGTCGCGGTCCGGCAGCAGCTTGCGCGGCGACACGACCTCGTGGGTGCCGTCCGCGAGGTCGACGAGGGTGACCTCCAGCGGCGTGTACGGGGTCGCGCCCACGGCCGCCACCTTGCCGCCCGCGACCGACACGGTCGAGGACCAGTAGGTGGCCGTGCCGCCGATGTCCCTGATGTCGCCGGTCTTCGGGTTCAGCACGCCCAGGCGGCGCAGGTCCGGGGTGCCGTACACGACCGCGAGCTCGCCCGTGTCCGCGATGTCCAGGTACGTCATGCCCGGCTTCCACGCGGCGGCGCCGAACTCCTGCTCGACCGGGGTGAGGTTCGTGGCGGGGGAGCCGTCGAGGGGGACGAGGTGGACGTTCCACCAGCCGGTGGGGTCGGTCACGGCGTACAGGCTGCCGTCGTCGCGCCACTCGGCCTGGGCCACCGACTCCTCGGGGCCGCCGGCGACCACCCGGTACGCGCCCGCCGTGCCGTCCTCGCCCAGCGGGGCCACGCACAGCTCGGTGCCGTCCCAGGGCATGTTCGGGTGGTCCCAGCCGATCCAGGCGACGTGGCGGCCGTCGGGGGACAGGCGGGGGTTCATCAGGAAGTGCTGGGCTTTCACGATCACCGTGACCGGGCCGCCGTCCAGGGGCACCGCCACCAGATCCCGCACGCCGTCCGTCTCCCGGACCGCCCACACCTCGTCCAGGCCGGGCGGGAGGTAGAGGTCCGCGTAGCGGTACGGGCCCTCGGGGGTGATCGCCACCGGATCCGATCCCTCGAGGCGGTAGAGGCGCTGGTCGGCCCAGTTCGTGAAGACCAGGCCGCCGCCCGGGAGCGGGCGCCAGGAGCGCCCGCCGTACTCGATCACCCGGTTGCGCGCGTTCCAGCCCGGCGGCAGGGCGTCCACGCGGCTGCCGTCAGGGAGGCGGCGCACGACGCAGCGGCGCCCGCCCTCGGCCGGGCGTGGCTCGTCCCACCAGACCTCGACGCCGGAGGGCGTGGCCACCGCCTCCACCCACTGCGGGCCGCCGTCGGTACGGGCCACGTCGATCGGTCGAATGCTCATCAAGTCACCAATTGCCATTCGTACATGGAGGAAGTGGATGGTCAGGCGGGTGAAGGATGTACGCGATGCCCCCGCTGCCCGAGCTCCTGAGCCATACGTTCTCGAACGCTGCCCGCGGATAGACCCTTCGAACCGAGGCGTCATCGGGAGCCGCGGGATCGTTGACGACGATGTCGCCCTCGACGGTGAAACCGGTGACGACCAGGATGTGCCCGCTGGTGGAGTAGCAGGAGCCGGGCAGCTCGGCCGCCTTGAACGACTGCGACGTGATCACCGGGACGCCCGCCCGCACGAACGCCTCCAGCTCCACCGCCGACCGCAGCCGCGTCACGAACCCGGCCAGGCCGTAGCGCCCCGCGTACGCCACGTTGAACGGCCAGTTGCCGGTGCCCTGGTAGCTCTCGTCGTACGTGCCCATGGCCGCGTGATCCACGGACGGGGCCGGGTCGCCGCCCCCCACCCAGGCCAGCTCGGCCGGCCCGGGACCGCGGCCCCAATGGCCCAGCACCATGGCCACCGAGGTCGGGCCGCACCAGTTGACACCCCCGCCGTCCCACTGCGGGTGGTGCCCGGCGTGCGCGTGCTGGGAGTACGCGGGCACCGCCAGCTCCACCGCGCCCGCGGCGCCGAAGGGGCTCGGCTCGACCGGGCGGCGCGGCACGGCCGAGGCCATCACGCCCAGCCCGGTCACCCGCGCGTCCCCGCCGTGCGCCGCGACCCGCACCTGGTACGCCACGACCGGCCGCCGGGCCACGAAGGTGTCCACCGCCACGTCCCCGTCCTCGTCGCCCTGACCGGGCACCGAGGTGCGGGGGGTGCCGTGTTCCGACCAGCGGCCCATGACGTACCACTTGGTGAGATCGCCCCGCTCGGTCCTGGCCCGGAGCGTCACCTCGATCCACGAGCCCGGCGGGGTGCGCGCGGTCCACGAGGGGATGAGCTGGGTCGCCGCAAAGCCGATCCGCTGCTCCGCGCTCGCCCACGAGCCCGCCTGCGGCGAACCCGCGGGCACGGCGAAGCGGGTGAAGGCGACGCGGGCCAGGTCGACGGTGAGCATCAGCCATATTGTGGTTTCGCACCCCGTGTCACACATCGGATGGTTTACGTACCAGCCCCGTTTGTGTCGGTGGTGATCTCTATGGTTCGGGACATGACTCAGGCGGTACAGGCATATTCGTACGCGGGCCCCTCCACGCTCACCGACGGCAGGCTCGGTCTCTCGACCTCCGGTGGCACGGCGTTATCGGGGCCGCAGACGCACCCGCGCTTCTTCAGCGGGCTGCTCACCCACGCGGCTCCGGCCGCGGCCGGGCTGCTCGCGGTGGCGGACGTGGCGCTCGCCCGCTACCACCAGCCCAGGCCGGGCTGGACCCGCGACCCGGTGGTGACGTGTGACGGCGGGCGGCTGCGGTTCGAGTCGTTCTCGGCGTGCGGCGGCGTCTATGCCCGGCTCGACGTGCTGGAGCTCGACGGCGACGTGCTCGACCGGGGCACCACCAACGTCGACGTCAACGGCCCGCTGCGCGAGTCCCTGGCCAGGGTGGGCGGCAGGGATCCGCTCCACCTGGGCGTCGGCCCCGACGAGCTGACGGTCACCACGCTCGACGGCGCGGTCGTGGAGAAGAAGGTGCCGCTGCCGTCGCGGTGGCTGCGCGGGTTCGCGGAGGTGCAGGTGATCGCGTCCGGCTGGGACCTGCGGGCCGAGCTGGCCGGGCCGCACGCCGTGCGCTTCCTGCGCTCCCTGCCGAAGGGCGCCCGCTCCACCGTCTGGGCCGTCCCCTCGGGCCGCGACCTGCGCGTGGCCTCAGGGCCTGCGCGCGGCCCGAAAACCGGCGCGGTCTGCCTGTCGGGCGCCGGGCGGGTGGCCACGCTGCTGCCGCTGCTCAGGTTCGCCAAGGCACTGAGGGTGTACGGGCCCGCCGACGGCTCGTCCACGGCCAGTGCCTGGGAGCTGGAGCTGCCCGGCATGCGTTACACGCTGGCCGTCTCGCCCGAGCCGTGGCGCGGGTTCTCCGGCGAGGGGGCGGTGCTGTCCGACCTGGCCACCGACGAGGCCGCGGACGACGCCGACGTGGTGGGCATGCTGCTCAACTTCGAGCCCACGGTCGAGCTGGGGCTGCTCGCCGACCGTTCCGGGCTTCCGATCGAACGCGTACGCGCCGCGCTCACCCAGCTCGGCACGGCCGGGCGCGTCGGCTACGACCTGCACGAGGCGGCCCACTTCCACCGCGAGCTGCCCTACGACAGGGACCAGGTGGCGGAGCTCAACCCCCGGCTGACGGCCGCCCGCGCGCTGGTGGACTCCGGCGCCGTACGGCTGCTCGGGGAGACGGCCGAGGTGACCACCGACGGCGGGGTGCGGCGGGTGCGGATCGCCGACGGCGAGTGCACGTGCCCGTGGTGGTTCGACCACCAGGGCTCGCGGGGGCCGTGCAAGCACGTGCTGGCGGCCAGGATCGCCGCCCGCGTCGCCGTAGAGGTCGCTCCGTGACCGCATGGGAGACGGTGGTGGCGGCCATCGACACCGGGGACCCGCAGTGGGTCGCCGAACGCGTCCTCGCCCTGGGCGAGCGCGAACGCCGTGAGGTGGCCGCCCTGCTTCCCGCCCACGTCGCCGTGGCCGAGGAGCGGGCCTATGGCCGGGAGTTGGAGCGCGTCGCCAGGCGGGAGCGCGAGAGCGAGGCCGCCTGGCGCGAGCACGTGCGCCGGGCCGAGCGCGCCGGCCGCACCGTCCACGAGTACGAGCGCTGGGAGTGGAACACCCCCTGGAACCCGCCCTGGCCGCTCGAGCGCGAGGAGAACTGGGCCGACTCCCTGCGGGTCGCGGGCGCGGCCACCATCGGCGGCGCGGCGGCCGTCGTGGCCTGGCTCAACCGCCGCGAGTTCCAGGACCGCGGGGAGGCGAGTGGCGCCACCGCCGCGATCCTCGAACGCGTCCTGTCCGCCCGCCCGGCCGCGTGGCAGGAGGACTTCGCCACCCGCGCCGCGCTGCGGCTGCGCCCGGCGCCCCGCCGGCGCCGCCGCTCGGACGAGATGGACGCGCTCGTCCTGGCCATGCTGTGCCGCACCGGCGTGGTCCCGCCCGAGCACGACCCCCTCGTGGTGGCCTGGGTACGCCGGCCGCCCGTCCGCGAGGACCCGCTGCTCGACCACCTCCTTCCCCGGCTCTTCGAGGCGGAGGGCGTGGGCGCGGTGCTGCGGGGCGAGCGCGCGGAGCCGCTGACGCGCGGCACCTGGCTGGCCGCGCTCAAGAGGCTGGCCGGTCAGGGCCGCCGCGACCTGCTGCTCGACGGGTGCGTACGGCGGTTCCTGCGCGGTGGTGAGGCCGCCGACCTGCGCTTCTTCGTCCGCCTGCACGAGCTGCTCCAGCCGACCCCCGACGAGGTGAGCAAGCACGCCGCCGACTACCTGCGGCTGCTGCCCGCCGCGCCGGGGCCCGTCGCGGAGGTGGCGCTGCGCCACCTGCGCGGGCTCGACCACCTGGACCGCGCGGACGTGTCGGAGGCGGTGCGGGCGCTGCTGTTCAGGGCGGAGCGCAAGCTGGTGACGGCCGGGCTGACCTGGCTCGACGCCGTCGCCCGCGCCTGGCCGGGCGACCTCGACGAGCTGGCGCCCGCGCTGGGGTCGGCGTTCGCCTGCGAGTCCGCCGACGTGCAGGGGCGGGCGGTGCGGATCGCGGTCAAGCACGCCAAACGGTTCACGCCGGTGGGGGCGCAGGCCCTGCGTGACTCCTTCGGGCTGCTGCCGCACCAGCTCGGGGAGACCCTCGTGGCGGTGTTCGGCGGGGAGGCCGCCGAGGAGCCGCCGGAGCCCTTCACACCAGCCCCGCTGCCCGCGCCGCGCTTCGCCGAGGCGTTCCCCGGGCCGGTGACCGCGCCCGTGGAGCTGGGACCGTGCGGGGGCGGATGGGAGTCCGCCGAGCTGTGGCTGGCGGGCGTCGTGCGGCTGCTCCACGACGACCGGGACGGGCTCGTGGCGAGGCTGTCGGAGTGGCGGCTGGGCGCCCGCTCGCACGAACGGCCGTGGCTGGACGTCTGGCAATGGTGCGAGGAGATCGCCCGGCTGATCCTGACGGGCGGCTCCGCGGCTGACGGGCTGCCCCGGGGCGGCCCCCTGGGCGGTGCGGTGTCGGCGCCGCACCTGTTCCTGCTGCGGCGGTGGGCCGAGGTCCACTCGGCGCTCCAGGACGGCGTCCTTCCTCCGTACCTGCTGGCCGAGCCCACCGAGGGCACCGGGCACGTGGACGCCGGGGAGCTCGTGGCGCGGCTGGCGGGCTACGAGCGACGCGGTGCCGAGGCCCTGCCGGCGGACCTGCAGCAGGCGCTGCTGCGGCTGCCGCGCGAGGTGGCGCCCGAGGTGGTGGCGCGGGCGCGGCTGCTCACCTCGGAGGCGGGGCGGGCGGCGGCCCGGTGGATGGACGGCGGCCGCCCCGAGCCGGTCACGGAGGTCGGCTGGCTCGCCTCCGGGCGGCTGGACCCCGACGGCGAATACCGCGACGACCGGGATCCGGCCGACACCCGGACCCCCGATCTGGAGCCCAGGATCCGGGTGGCGCCGACCGGGCTGCCGCTGGTCGACGAGCTGTTCACCGAGCCCGGCCGGCGGCGGGCAGGGCAGGGCGGGCTGCTGCCGTGGTGGCCGTACGTGCTGCCGTCCCACCGGGAGGTGGTCGCGCAGCACTTCGTCCCGCACCTGATGTACGGGTGGCCGGTGGAGGGGGCGAGGCCGCCCGAGGCGTACGCCCTCGCGCTGGCCGACGGTCCGTGGGGCGAGGGGATGGCGCTCGTGGTGGCGTTCTTCCTGGCCGACCCGTCCTGGTCGAAGCTGCCCGTGGTGCGGGCGCGCCTGGTGGTGGACCTGGCGGCGCGCGGCGACGAGGACGCCGAAGGGATCGGCCGGCAGCTCGGACTCCTGCTGCGCAGGACGTGGTTCAAGCCCGGCCCGGTCCTCGAGACCCTGGAGAGCGCGGCCGAGCAAGGAGCGCAGTGGGAGGTGTGGCGGATCATGACCGGGTTCCTGCCGGTGTTCCTGCCGGGGCCGGAGGAACGGCCGCACACCCGGCACACGCAGGTGCTCGCGTTCGCGCTGCGCGCCGCCCGGTGGGCCGGAGCGCGGGGGCCGGTGCCCTGCGTGGCGGAGATCGCCGAGCGGCGGGCGTCGAACAACTTCGTCCGCGAGGCCCGCCGCCTGCACACCTACCTGACGTGACCGCCACGTGACCGCCTCTGGCCGGCGCGCCGGTCACCGGTCAGAGGTAGAGGCCCGTGGACTCGTCGCCCGGCTGCGGGGTGAACTCGCGGCCCGTGCGCAGGGCGTACAGCTGGGCCAGCGTCGCGCCCGACGCGCTCACCCCGTTGGCGGAGCCCAGCCAGGTGACGGCCTCGTCCTTGGTCAGCGGCCCGACCTCGACCTGCGCCAGGCAGCGGCCGGGGCGGACGACGGCCGGGTGGAGACGGGCGAGGTCCTCGTTGGTGGTGATCGCCACCAGGACGTCCCGCCCCTGGCCGAGCAGGCCGTCGGTCAGGTTGAGCAGGCGCGAGAGCCCCTGGCCCGCCTGGGCCTTGGCGCCCGAGCTGATCAGCTCGTCGCAGTCCTCCAGGACGAGCAGCCGCCAGCGCTGCGTGTCCTCGTCGGAGTCGTAGCCGACGGCCACCTCCATCAGGTAGCCCGGCTCGTTGAACAGCCGCTCGGGGTCGAGCACGCAGTCCACCTGGCACCAGTCGTGCCACTGCTTGGCCAGCGTGCGCAGCAGCGTGGTCTTGCCGGTGCCCGGCTCGCCGTGCAGCAGGATCAGGCGGCCGTTGACGTCGGCGGGGGTGATCGACATCAGCCGGTCGAGGGCGGGGCGGACCTTGGCCGAGTAGTTCTTGTTGATCTCGTCCCAGGGCTGGGCGGTGATCGGCTTCTCCGAGCGGGTGCCGCCGTGCATGCCGCGCCACCAGAAGCCCATCTCGACGTGGTCCACCTCCGGCATGGCCTCTTCGGCGCCCTCGATGCTCTGCGCGAGCACGCTCTTGGCCAGATCCTCGTCCACGGCCGTGACGCTGACGGTGGCCGTGCGGTTGCGGTGACGCACGACGCGCAGGGTCCAGCCCTCGCCGGCGATGAGCCGCGACTCCGAGCCGTCCTCGACCCGCGCCGTGCGCAGCAGGCGGCCGTCGGCCGGGCTCAGCGGGGCGTCAGGGCGCACGCGCTCCAGATTGGCAAGGCGGGACCACGGTTGCGCACCCGTCGCGAACGGCGACAGCGCCAAGGCGTCGATGACGTCGATCGCGGAGTCGGCATCGTCGATCCAGATGTTCATGGGGAGCTCTGAAGACTCCCGGCTGGGGAACGGCACCTCCCTCATCACAGACATAACGTTAATGATCCAGCGTCCAGCCGTCACATGTCGAAGGGTTTTGCGGAAAATTCGTGGTATCGGTTAGCTCTTGTTCAGAGTGCCGGTCTGGGTGACGATGCCGGGGCCGGGCTCGTCCCGCCAGGTGTAGGAGAGGGCGTCGCCCTGCCTGGCGAGCCAGACGGTGCCCGGGATGCAGCCGCCCTCCATCGCTTCCAGCGAGAACGTCAGCCGCGCCGCCTCCACCTGGGTCAGGATGATCATGCCGCGGCAGCTCGCGCCGGCGTCCTTCTCGCTCCACTGCGCGGTGGTCGCGCCCGGCTTCAGCACCACGGTGTTCTCGGCCCCGTCGGTGTCCATGGGGTTGGTGCTCTCCGTCCGGCCCGTCCACGTCCCCGCGTAGGCGGCGGGGATCTTGAGCTTCCCGCCGGAGGCGGTGGGCGTCGCGCTGCCCGCGGACGCCGTCGGGGTGGCCGGTGGGGTCGAGGGCGGGGTGGCCGGCGGGGTGGCCGAGGGGGAGCTGTCGTCCTGGTCCGCGAGCGGGGTCGGGGTGCTGTTCACGGAGAGGATCGTGACGACGGTCGCGGCGAGGGCGACCAGGCCCGCCAGCCCGCCGATGAGCACGCCCCGCGAGCGGGGGCGCCCCGTCCCCTGGGTGGTGATCGCGGCCTGGGGGCCAGGCCCCGTGCGAAGTCCCTCGGGTACGGCGGCGTCACGCGGGAGAGGGGCCGCCGGAGGGCCCTGCGGGGCGTTGGGGTTGACCAGGGACATCATCAGGTGCTGGGCCGTGGGCCGCCGCGACGGCTCCTTGGCCAGGCAGGACGCGATCACCCCGCGCAGGCGCGGCGGCAGCGGCGACAGGTCCGGCTCCGCGTGGAGCACCCGGTGCAGCACGGCGGGCACGGTGTCCGCGCCGAACGGGCTCGACCCCGTGGCCGCGAACAGCATCGACGAGGCCCACGCGAACACGTCGGAGGCGGGGGAGGCGGGCGAGCCGCTGATCTGCTCGGGGGCCAGGTAGGCGGGGGTGCCGATCAGGCCGGAGGTCATCGTGGCCGCCCCCTCGGCCCGGGCGATGCCGAAGTCCACCACCCTGGGCCCGTCGGGCCCGAGCAGCACGTTGGCCGGCTTGAAGTCGCGGTGCACGATCCCGGCCGCGTGGATGGCGGCCAGGGCGGTGGCCGTGCCGACCGCCAGGCGTTCGAGGTCGCCGCCGCGCAGCGGGCCGCGCTCGCGCACCCGGTCGGCCAGCGAGGGGCCGTCCACGAACTCGCTCACCACGAACGGCCGGGGCCCGTCGGCCGAGACGTCGAGGACCCGCGCGGTGCAGAAGGAGGCGATGCCCTCCAGCGCGTCCAGCTCGCGCGCCAGCCTGGCCCGCGTCTGCTGGTCGCCGGTGCTCAGCAGCTTGACCGCGACCGGTTCGCCGGCGGCGGTGTGGGCGAGATAGACCACGCCCTGCCCGCCCTCCCCGAGCCGGCCGGACAGGATGTACCCGCCCAGGGACGGCGGGTCGTCCGGTAGCAGGGGGCTCGCCATGGCCGATACGTTACCGGTCGCCATGCGCTTGTGAAGATCCACCGGTACCTTGGAGCGTTGGGCAAATCACACCTTAAGCGGAGGTATCGGGGAAGTGTCGAAGGCGACGTTCCGTGAAAGGGCGCGTTACTGGTTCGACAACACCATGTCCAGGGGAACCGCCTCGTTGATCGGCTGGCTGGCCGTGGTCTCGGTGGGGCTGATCGTGGTCGTGGCCGGGCTCACGCTCTGGCTGGCGCCGAACGAGCCCGACGGCGTGAACGGCCCCGGACATGTGCTCTGGATCGCGCTCATGCACGCGCTGAACCCGGGCAAGCTCGCCAGTGACAAGGGCTCGACCGCGTACATGGCCGTGATGTTCGCCGGGTCGATCGGCGGCCTGTTCATCGTCAGCATGCTCGTCGGCCTGCTGTCCAACGGGCTCAAGCAGAAGGTGGACCGCCTGCGCAGGGGACGCTCGCGGATCGTCGAGTCCGGCCACACGGTGGTGCTCGGCTGGTCGGACCAGGTGTTCACGATCGTGGCCGAGCTGGTCAAGGCGCACGCCAGCCAGAAGGGCTCGGTCATCGCCGTCCTGGCCGAACGCGACAAGCTGGCCATGGAGGACGACATCCGCGAGGCCGTCGGGGACCTCGGCAGGACCCGGCTGGTCTGCCGCACCGGGCGGCCCACGGAGCCGCGCGACCTCGCGATGATGAACCTGGCCACCGCCCGTTCCATCGTCGTGCTCTCGCCCGAGGGCGAGGACCCGGACGCGCACGTCATCAAGATCCTGCTCGCGCTGGCCAAGCGCCGCGGCGTCCACCCGCCGGTGGTCGCCGGGCTCACCTCCAGCCGCAACATCGCCGCCGCCCGCCTGGCCGGCGGCGAGGACGTGCACCTCGTCGACTCCGACGACACCGCCTCCCGGCTCATCGTGCAGTCCTCGCGCCAGTCGGGCATGTCCGTCGTCTGCATGGACCTGCTGAACTTCGACGGCGGCGAGATCTACCTGCGCACGCCCAAGAAGCTCATCGGGATCACGTACGGCGATGCGCTGCACGCGTACCAGACCGCCTCCGTCATCGGCCTGCGCCGGCCGACCGGCGTCGTGCTGAACCCGCCCATGGACACCGTCATCAAGGCCGACGACGAGGTCATCGTCATCGCCCACGACGACTCCCACATCCGCCTGGCCGCCGGCAAGCCGTCCATGGACGAGTCCGCCGTCGTCGAGGCGGAGGCGCCGCCCACCGAGCCCGAGCGCACGCTCCTGCTCAACTGGAACGGCCGGGCCGAGCAGATCGTCCGCTACCTCGACGGCTACGTGGCCCCCGGCTCGGTGCTGGAGATCGCCGCAGACCACCCCAAGGCCGGCACCGGCCTGGCGGGCCTGCGCCACCTCACCGTGAACGTCAAGGACTGCGACACCACCGACAGGTACGCGCTGGAGTCGCTCGGCGTCGGCCTCTTCCAGCACGTCATCGTGCTCTCCGACGACCGCTTCGCCGCCCACCACGCCGACACCCGCACGCTCATGACGCTGCTCCAGCTCCGCGACATGCAGAGCACGCTCGGCGAGCACTACTCGATCGTCAGCGAGATGCACGACGAGAACAACCGGGCCCTGGCCGAGGTCACCGAGGCCGACGACATCGTGATCAGCGACACCGTCATCGGCCTGCTGCTCGCCCAGCTCGCCGAGAACCGGCACCTGGCGGACGTGTTCGGCTACCTGTTCGACTCGCGCGGCTCGGAGATCTACCCCAGGCCCGCCGGCTCCTACGTCAAGACGGGGACGCGCGTGCACTTCTCCACGGTCGTGGAGTCGGCCAGGCGCAGGGGCGAGACCGCCATCGGCTACCGCAACGCCCTGGCGCGCAACGACCCGCCGCACTACGGCATCGTCCTCAACCCCGACAAGTCCGAGCCCATCGTCCTGAACAAAGGCGACTCGGTGATCGTCCTCGCCGAGCGGTAAAAACGTACAGTTTGCCGTGTGAGGACCATTGACTGGGTGGACGGCGCCGTCGAGCTCGTCGACCAGACACTGCTGCCCGACAAGTGCGTGACGCTGCGCATCCAGACCGTGGACGAACTGGTGGACGCCATCCGGCGGCTGGCCGTGCGCGGCGCGCCCGCGCTTGGCGTGGCGGGGGCGCTCGGCGTGGTGCTGGCCGACGGCGACCCGGCGCAGATCGCCAGGCTCCGCGCCGCCCGGCCCACCGCCGTCAACCTCGCGTGGGGCGTCGACCGGGCCGCCGCCCACCTGCGGGAAGGCCGCGCGTCCGTGCTCGCGGCCGCGCTGCGCGTGCGCGACGACGACATCGCCGCCTGCGTGGCCATGGGGGAGCGCGGGGCCGACCTGCTCGAAGGCGACCGGCTGCGGATCATGACCGTGTGCAACACCGGCGGGCTGGCCGCCGTCGAACGCGGCACCGCGCTCGGCGTCGTGCAGACGCTCCACGAGCGCGGGCGGCTGACCGAGGTGCTCGCGCTGGAGACCCGCCCGCTGCTGCAGGGCGCCCGGCTCACCACCTGGGAGCTGGCCAGGATGGGCGCGCCGCACCGGCTCATCGCCGACTCGGCGGGGCCGTACCTGCTGGCCAAGGGCGAGGTGGACGCGGTGCTCATCGGCGCCGACCGCATCGCCGCCAACGGCGACACCGCCAACAAGATCGGCTCGTACGCCCTCGCGCTCGGCGCGGAGCGCGCCGGGGTGCCGTTCGTGGTGGTCGCGCCCGAGTCCACCATCGACCAGAACACCCCCACCGGCGAGCACATCGAGATCGAGGACAGAGGGGCGGACGAGGTCGTGACGGTCAGAGGTGTACGCGTGGCGCCTGAGGGCACCCAGGCGTTGAACCCGGCCTTCGACGTGACGCCGCACGATCTCATCACCGCGATCGTGACGGACAAACGGGTGATCAGACCCTAGGTAAAATCACCCAACTTCAGGACCCGTCCGCATGCTCCGCGTTACGCTCGGTGGTCTCGACAGCGACTCTCGGAGCTCACCGTGGCCATCGACCTGGTGTTACGCAAAGACTGGAACGCCCGCTCGCCGCGCGGCGACTACACGCAGCTCGACTCCACCAAGGGAGTGAAGGTCCACTACACGGGCGGCAGGGTCGACCCCGGCATCGTCTCCGACCACAGCGGGTGCGTCTCGCTGGTGCGGTCGATCCAGGCGTTCCACATGGACGACAACGGCTGGATCGACATCGGCTACTGCGTCGACGAGGAGACCGAGCTCCTCACCCGGCAGGGCTGGAAGTCGTACCGGGACCTGCGCGCGGGCGACGTCGCGCTCACGCTCGACCACGACACGGGCATGTCCGAGTGGCAGCCCGTGCTGGAGGTGTGCGTGTTCCCCGCGATGGAGCGGGAGATGATCCGGATGGAGGGGCCCGCCCACTCCTCCCTGACCACCCCCCATCACCGCTGGCCCGTGGAGCGCCAGGCGGTGGAGGACACGCGGCGCCTCTGGGTGACCACCGAGACCATCGGTCACCGGGACCGCATCCCGGTCGCGGCGCCCTGCGCCGACCTGCCGGCCGAGGCGAAGTGGTCGGACGCCTTCGTGGAGCTGGTCGCGTGGTTCGCGGCCGAGGGCGCGTCGAGCGCGAGCGGGGTCGCGATCCACCGGTCGCGGCGGGACCCGGCCCATCTCATGCGCGTCCGCGCCGCGCTCCACGGGGCCTTCGGCCCTCCCGCCGCGGGCGCGTCCCGCTGGAGGGAGACGGTCAAGGGCGATCTCGTCGAGTTCCGGCTCCCGGCCGACGCCGGACGGCAGCTGGTCGAGGTGGCGCCCGGCAGGGTGCCGGGGTACGCATTCCTCCTGTCGCTGACCCGGGCCCAGCTCTCCCTGTTCCTGGAGACCTCCCTGACGGCGGGCGACGCCGGGCGCGACAGGCTCGCCCGCGAGGACCGGGCGGCGGCGGAGGCGTTCATGTTCGCCGCGCTGCTGTCGGGGTCGGGAGCGGCCATGAGCCGCCTGCCCGAGACGGGCATGTGGCTGACCACGATCCGGCGCCGGCACTCCGTCATGCCCCGGACGGCTCTGAGGATCCGGAGGGAGACCTACCGCGGCCGGATCTGGTGTCCCCGGACCGAGAACCAGAGCTGGCTGGCCCGCCGGGAGGGGACCGTCTACTTCACCGGCAACACCGTGGTCGCCTGCCCGCACCGCAAGGTGTTCGAGGGACGGGGTCTGCACCACCTGCCGGCCGCCAACGGCCCGGGGCTCAACGCCGGCCACTACGCGGTGCTGGGGCTCGTCGGCAACGCGGGGCTCGTCCAGCCGCCCGACGGGGTGCTGCACGCGATCCTGGACGCCGTCCAGTACCTGCGCGACAAGGGCCGCGCGGGCAAGGAGATCAAGGGGCACCGCGACGGCTACTCGACCGACTGCCCCGGCGACCCGCTCTACGACTGGATCCGGCGGGGCGCGCCCCGGCCGGGCGGGACCCCGCCCACGGAGCCGGCCGCGCCGCCGTTTCCCGGGCGGCTGCTGAAGTATCCGCCGGTCATGCACGGCGAGGACGTGCGCACCTGGCAGGCGCAGATGAAGAAGCGCGGCTTCGACCTGGCCGTGGACGGGGCGTACGGCTCCGGGTCGCGCGAGGTGTGCCGCAGGTTCCAGCGGCGGCAGGGCCTCGAGGACGACGGCGTCGTGGGCCCCCTGACGTGGCGGCTGACGTGGGAGGCGCCCGCGTCCTGAATCTGGGCCCTGAATTTTGGGCCCTGAATCTGGGGTGGACCGGGGTCGGCGACACACCGAGCCTGGGGTGGACCCGGGGTTACCGCACCTCCGGAGCTCCGCCTAGTATCCGACCATGGAACTGGCCACGGGGTTCGAGTCCATCTCGCGAGACGGCTGGCGGGCGCTGGCGGTCGAGGTCCTCCGCAAGTCGGGCATCGAGACGGAGGCGCCGGAGGAGGCGCTGTCCACCGCCACCTATGACGGGGTGACGGTCGCGCCGCTCTACGACCTGGACGACCTGCCCGGCGATCCCGGGCTGCCCGGCGAGGCGCCGTACGTGCGCGGGGCCCGCGGCACTCCCGGCTGGGAGGTGCGCCAGCGGCACGCCGTGGCCGACCCCGAGGCGGTGCTGGCCGACCTGGAGAACGGGGTCACCTCGCTGTGGCTCGTCGTCGGGGACGGCGCCATCCCGGTGGACGCGCTGGGCGCAGTGATCGAGGACGTCTACCTCGACCTGGCGCCGGTCGTGCTGGAGGCCGGGGACCGGGTACGCGAGGCCGCCGAGGTCCTGTTCGGGCGCGGGAGCGCCGTGCGGGGCAACCTGGGCGCCTCCGCCGTTGGAGGTCCCGGGCTGGAGCTGGCCAGGCGCTGCGTCGACGGGTTCCCGGGGCTCGGGGCCGTCACCGTCGACGCCACCCCCTACCACGACGCGGGCGGCAGCGACGCCGAGGAGCTGGGCTGCTCGATCGCCCAGGGAGTCGCCGAGCTGCGGGCGCTCACGGACGGCGGGCTCTCTGTCGAGCAAGCGCTAGGGCAGATCGAGTTCCGGTACGCCGCCACCGCCGACCAGTTCGCCACCATCGCCAAGCTGCGCGCGGCCCGCCGGCTGTGGGCCAGGGTCGCCGAGGTGTGTGACGCCGCCGGGCACGGCGGCCAGCGGCAGCACGCGGTGACCAGCTCGGCCATGATGACCGCCCGCGACCCCTGGGTGAACATGCTGCGCACCACCCTGGCCTGCTTCGCCGCCGGCGTCGGCGGCGCGGAGGCGGTCACGGTGCAGCCGTTCGACGCCTGCCTCGGGCTACCGGACGCCTTCTCGCGGCGCATCGCCCGCAACACGCAGGCGCTGCTGCTGGAGGAGTCGGGCCTCGGGCGCGTCATCGACCCCGCCGGCGGCTCCTGGTACGTCGAGCGCCGCACCGCCGACCTCGCCGAACGCGCGTGGGCCTGGTTCCAGGAGATCGAGGCGGCCGGCGGGATCACCCGGGCCGCCGGGCTCGTGGCGGACCGGATCGCCGCCACCCGCGCCCGCCGCGCCGACGACGTCGCCCACCGCCGCCTGCCCATCACGGGCGTGAGCGAGTTCCCGAACGTGCACGAGAAGCCGGTACGGCCGCCCACGCCCGCGCAGGCCGCCTCCGAGACGGGCGGCCTGCCCCGGGTCCGCTACGCCGAGGAGTTCGAGGCCCTGCGCGACCTGGCCGACGCGCGGCCCGAGCGGCCCACGGTGTTCCTCGCGACCATCGGGCCCGTGGCCGCCCACACCGCGCGGGCCGCGTTCGCCGCCAACCTGTTCCAGGCGGGCGGGCTGGACACCGAGACCGCCGGTCCCGGGGCCGATCCCGAGCAGATCGCCACCGCGTTCGCCGTGAGCGGCGCCTCCGTCGCCTGCCTGTGCTCGACCGACAAGCTCTACGCCCAGCACGCCGCCGCCGTCGCCACCGCACTGCGCAAGGCCGGTGCGAGGAAAGTCTGGCTGGCGGGGAAGGGGGAGTACGAAGGCGTGGACGGAAACCTCTACGCGGGCTGCGACGCGCTGGCCGTGCTCCGCGAGACCTTCGACGACCTGGAGGTGACCCGATGATCCCGGACTTCTCCGGCATCCCGCTCAACGCCCTGCCCAAGGACGGGCCGCAGGCGCAGAAGCACGCCGGTGAGGTGTGGGAGACGCCGGAGGGCATCGGGGTCAAGCCGCTCTACACCGCCCACGACCTCGAGGGCATCGACTTCCTGCGCACCTACCCGGGCGTGGCCCCCTACCTGCGCGGCCCGTACCCCACCATGTACGTCAACCAGCCCTGGACCATCCGCCAGTACGCGGGCTTCTCCACGGCCGAGGACTCCAACGCGTTCTACCGGCGCAACCTCGCCGCCGGGCAGAAGGGCCTGTCGGTGGCCTTCGACCTGGCCACGCACCGCGGCTACGACTCCGACCACCCGCGCGTGGCCGGCGACGTGGGCATGGCCGGGGTGGCGATCGACTCCATCTACGACATGCGGCAGCTGTTCGACGGCATCCCGCTCGACCGCATGTCCGTGTCGATGACCATGAACGGCGCCGTGCTGCCCGTCCTCGCGCTCTACATCGTGGCGGCCGAGGAGCAGGGCGTCGCGCCGGAGCAGCTCGCGGGGACCATCCAGAACGACATCCTCAAAGAGTTCATGGTCCGCAACACCTACATTTATCCCCCGGCGCCGTCGATGCGGATCATTTCGGATATTTTCGCTTATACGAGCGAGAAGATGCCGAAATTCAACTCCATCAGCATTTCCGGTTACCACATCCAGGAGGCCGGGGCGACGTGCGACCTGGAGCTGGCCTACACGCTGGCCGACGGCGTCGAATACCTGCGGGCCGGGGTCGGCGCCGGGATGGACGTCGACCGGTTCGCGCCGCGCCTGTCGTTCTTCTGGTGCATCGGCATGAACTTCTTCATGGAGGTCGCCAAGCTCAGGGCCGCCCGGCTGCTGTGGGCCAACCTGGTTTCTGGATTTAACGCGAAAAATCCGAAATCGCTGAGCCTCCGTACGCACTCCCAGACCTCCGGCTGGTCGCTGACCGCGCAGGACGTCTTCAACAACGTGGCCCGCACCTGCGTCGAGGCCATGGCTGCCACCCAGGGCCACACGCAGTCCCTGCACACCAACGCCCTCGACGAGGCGCTCGCGCTGCCCACCGACTTCTCCGCCCGCATCGCCCGCAACACCCAGCTGCTCATCCAGCAGGAGTCGGGCACCACCAAGGTGATCGACCCGTGGGGCGGCTCCTACTACGTCGAGCGCCTCACCCACGACCTCGCCGAGCGCGCCTGGGCCCACATCCAGGAGGTCGAGGCCGCCGGCGGCATGGCCAGGGCCATCGAGGCGGGCCTGCCCAAGCTCCGCATCGAGGAGGCGGCCGCCCGTACGCAGGCCCGCATCGACTCGGGCCGCCAGCCCGTGATCGGCGTCAACAAGTACCGCGCCGAGAGCGACGAGGCCGTCGAGGTGCTCAAGGTCGACAACAGCGCCGTACGCGCCCAGCAGCTCGACAAGCTGGCCCGGCTCAGGGCCGAACGCGACCCCGGCGCCGTGCAGCGCGCGCTCGACGCGCTCACCAAGGCCGCCGACAACCCCGCGCCTGGCCTGGAGCACAACCTGCTCAAGCTGGCCGTGGACGCCGCCCGGGCCAAGGCGACCGTGGGCGAGATCTCCGACGCCCTGGAGCGGGTGTTCGGCCGGCACGCCGAGCAGGTACGTACCATCTCTGGGGTGTATCGCGACGAGTCAGGCCCCTCCGACAACATCGAGCGCGTCCGCCGGGCGTGCGCCGACTTCGAGCGGGCCGAGGGCCGCCGCCCGCGCATCCTGGTGGCCAAGATGGGCCAGGACGGGCACGACCGCGGCCAGAAGGTGATCGCCACCGCGTTCGCCGACCTCGGCTTCGACGTGGACGTCGGCCCGCTGTTCCAGACGCCGGAGGAGGTCGCCAGGCAGGCGGTCGAGGCCGACGTGCACATCGTGGGCGTGTCGTCGCTGGCCGCCGGCCACCTGACGCTGGTGCCCGCGCTACGCCGGGCGCTGGCCGACCTCGACGCCGGCGACGTCATGATCGTGGTCGGCGGCGTCATCCCGCCCGGCGACCACGACGAGCTGCGGGCCGCGGGCGCCGCCGCGATCTTCCCGCCCGGCACGGTGATCGCCGACGCCGCCCTCGACCTGCTCGACCAGCTGAGGAACCGTCAGTAAGTTCCCCGGTCGCACATCGTGACGGAGATCGTCCGCTGGGTGGCGACCGGGGACGTGATCCGGAGCGTGACGCGATGGACGCCGCCCGTGCTCTTGAGGCTCTGCGGCGAGGTCAGGAAGCGCTGGCCGTTCTCGGTGACGAGCGCCGACGAGCGGCCCACGGCGACGTTGTCGATGTACCAGGTGTAGCGGAAGGTCAGCGGCAGGCCCGTGCGCTGCACCATCGCCTGGAGCGTGACCTCGCCGCCGGTCCAGCAGTCGCCGTTCTTCGCGCCGCCAGGGCGGACGTAGACGAGCCTGAGCCGACCGGCGGCGGGCGTGGCACTCGCCGTCGGGGTGCCGGTCGGGTCCCCGGTCGAGTCCGTCGTCGATCCCGCCGTCGGGACGTTGCTCGGGGTGCCGACGGTCTGCGGGCTGGGCCTGGGGGTACGCGAGCGCCTCGGGCGCGTGGTTGGCGTGGTTGCTGCCCCAGCGGTGGGTTCGGTCGTGGGCGCGGTGGTCACGTCGGAGACGTTCTTGGCCTTGGGGGTGGGCGTGGTGGGGGTGAGCCACATGATGGCGCCGGCCAGCGCCAGCACGGACACGCCGGCGACGCCCGCGACGAGCACGATCTTCACCCGCCGCCGCCCGGACCGCCGCGGCGGCTTGGGCGCCTGGGGCGGGGCCTGGGGCTGGGGCGTGCCCGGCACGAGGAGGTCGACCAGCGCC
Organism: Nonomuraea sp. NPDC004186; assembly: GCF_053603495.1. Taxonomy (NCBI): domain Bacteria; kingdom Bacillati; phylum Actinomycetota; class Actinomycetes; order Streptosporangiales; family Streptosporangiaceae; genus Nonomuraea; species Nonomuraea sp. NPDC004186. The sequence continues at coordinate 44,404 of NZ_JBSGFQ010000093.1, forward strand.
GAGTGCTGGGCCACCGACGGCTCGGCCACGACCTGCGCGGCGCCCGGCCCTTCGGCGGGCGGGAAGCCCGGCGGCGGCTCGGCGGGCGCGTGGTGCTGGAAGGCGGGGGGAACCGGGGCCTCGACCGGAGCCGCCATCGGGAACGTCCCCGGTCCCTGGCCGTGCGGCGCGGTCGCACCCTGGTGGTGCGCGGCCGCGCCTTGGTCGAAGTGCGCGGGCGCGCCCTGGCCGAAGTGCGGGCCTTGATCGACGTGGGCGGGCGCGGCCTGGCCGAAGGGCTGGCCCTGGTCCGGATGTGCGGGCGCGTTCTGGCCGAAGTGCGGGCCCTGGCCGTGGTGCGCGGGCGGAGCGGGCTGCCCCACCACGGGCTGCCCCACCACGGGCTGCCCCACCACGGGCTGCCCCACCACGGGCTGCCCCACCACGGGCTGCCCCACCACGGGCTGTCCCGACAAGGGCTGGCCCGCCACGGGCCGGCCCAGGGACTGGGGGTCGGTGCCGTGGCTCTGGCGCGAGGTCCGGCGCGGCAGCGGGGCCGCGGGCTGCTCCGCGGCCGGCTCCTGGGTGCGGGCCCGGCGCGGCGGCGTGTCCTGGTCGAGGGTGGCGTCGGGCGTGTCCTGCCAGGCCGCCAGCGGGGGATCGGGCCTGTGGGGCTGGGTCTGGTACGGGGCCGTCTGCTGGCGGGACGGCGCGGTCAGCCGCAGCAGCACGTCACGCATCGCGGGGCGGGAGCCCGGATCCTTGGCCAGGCAGGCCAGCAGGATCTCGCGTACCGGCCCGCGCAGCTCGCCCATGCGCGGCTCGTCCTTCAGGATGCGGTTGATCACCGCGGGCAGCGAGTCGTCCCCGAACGGCGGCACCCCCGTGGCCGCGGAGACCATCACCGATCCCCACGCGAACACGTCCGACGCCGCGCCGCCCGCCTGCCCGGCGAGCTGCTCGGGCGCCATGTACGCGGGCGTGCCGACGAAGGTGCCGGTCGCCTTCACGCCGGTGCCGAGCGCCCCGGCGATGCCGAAGTCCACCACCCGCGGCCCGTCGGGCCCGATCAGGACGTTCGCCGGCTTGAAGTCCCCGTGCACGACGCCGGCCTGGTGGATGGCGTCCAGCGCGGTCGCGGTCGCCACGGCGAGCCGCTGCAGCTCCGCCCCGCCGAGCCGGCCGACCTGCTGGAGGGAGGGTCCGTCCACGTACTCGGACACGATGTACGGCCTGCCGCTGGTCGAGGCGTCGAGCACCTGCGCGAGGCAGAACGGCTCGACCTTGCGCGCGGCGGCGATCTCCGTGGCGAGGCGGCCGTCGACGGAGAGCCCCTCACGCAGCACCTTGACGGCGACCGGGGTTCCGTTGCGGGCCTGGCCGAGGTAGACGACACCATGGCCGCCCGCGCCGAGCCGACCGACCAGCCGGTAGGGTCCCACCGTTGCCGGGTCGCCCTCGCGGAGGGGTTCGACGTTGGGCATGAGGGGAGTGACTCCTGTGACGGCTGAGATCAGAACTCCAGCACCCTACTGGCAAAAGTCAAGAATTGTCAGAGATTAGCTGATCAACTGGGAAGAAAGGGGTAAGCCGGGTGCACTCGCTGGAGGACTACGCCCGAGGCGTACGGGCCGGGTCCCGTACGTGGATCGCCCGCGCGATCACGCTGGTCGAGTCGACCAGGCCCGACCACAACGTCCTGGCGCAGCGGCTGCTCGTCGAGCTCACCCCGCTGTCCGGCCACGCGCGCCGGATCGGGATCTCCGGCGTGCCCGGCGTGGGGAAGTCCACGTTCATCGACGCGCTCGGCACGATGCTGACCGCGCAGGGCCACAAGGTGGCCGTCCTGGCCGTCGACCCCTCCTCCACCAGGACGGGCGGCAGCATCCTCGGCGACAAGACCCGCATGGCCCGCCTGTCGGTCGACCCCGCCGCGTTCATCCGCCCCTCGCCCACCTCCGGCACCCTGGGCGGCGTCACCAAGGCGACCAGGGAGGCCATGGTCGTCGTGGAGGCCGCCGGCTTCGACGTCGTGCTGGTCGAGACCGTCGGCGTGGGCCAGTCGGAGACCGCGGTGGCCGACATGGTGGACACGTTCCTGCTGCTCACGCTGGCCCGCACCGGCGACCAGCTCCAGGGCATCAAGAAGGGCGTGCTGGAGCTCGCGGACGTCATCGCGGTCAACAAGGCCGACGGCGAGCACGAACTGCCCGCCAGGAAGGCCGCGCGGGAGCTGGCGGGCGCGCTGCGCATGCTCCGCTCCGACTCCACGCCGCCGCCGGTGCTCACGTGCAGCGGGCTCACCGGCGACGGGCTGGACAAGCTCTGGCGGCACGTGCTGACCCACCAGGAGTCGATCGACCTGGCCGCCAAGCGCCGCGGGCAGCAGGTCGGGTGGACGTGGACGCTGGTGCGCGACCGGCTGCTGTCCGAGCTGCGCCACGACCCCGAGGTGGCGGCGATCACCGACGAGATCGAGCGGGAGGTCCTGGCGGGGGAGCTGACGCCCGCGCTCGCGGCCGACCGGCTCCTGTCCGCCTTCAAACGCCCCTGAGACGGAAAGCACGCGGCGCTCTGGTCTATCCCAAATGGTGGGATTGCTTTTAGAGTCGGCGTCAACACCGTCCAGGAGGTTCAGGCATGTCCAGCATTCCGTCCCTGCTGCGCGATCGGATCGCGGCGACCCCCGACGCGGAGGCGTACCGATTCCCCTCGGACGACGGCTGGGCCTCGCTGTCGTGGCGCGAGGTGGGCGACCGCGTGCGCGGGCTGGCCCTGGGCCTGGCCGGGCTGGGCTCCGGGCCCGGCAAGCGGGTGTCGATCCTCTGCTCGACCCGGGTCGAGTGGATCCTGGCCGACCTCGCGGTGCTGGCGACCGGAGCGGCCACGACCACGATCTACCCGTCCAACACGGCGGCCGAGTCGGCGTTCGTCATCACCGACTCCGGCAGCACGATCGTCATCGCCGAGAACGACGACCAGGTGGCCAAGCTCAGGTCCGTCCAGAAGGAGCTGCCCGACGTCACCCACGTCGTGGTCGTCGACGGCTCGCCCAGCGACGACGGCTGGGTGGTCACGCTCGCCTCCCTCAGCGGTGAGGGCGACTACGACGCCATGGTGGACGCCATCGCCCAGGACGACCTGGCCACCCTCATCTACACCTCGGGCACCACCGGCCGCCCCAAGGGCGTGGAGCTGACCCACGACAACTGGCTCTACGTCTCCGAGGCCGTCCGCGGGCTCGGCATACTCTCCGAGTCCGACCTGCACTTCCTGTGGCTGCCGCTGTCGCACTCGTTCGGCAAGCTGCTGGAGGTCGTCATGATCGACATCGGCGTGCCGACCGCGATCGACGGCCGCCTCGACAAGATCGCCGAGAACCTCGGCGTGGTCAAGCCGACGTTCATGGCCGCCGCGCCGCGCATCTTCGAGAAGATCCACAACACGGTCGTGGCCACCGTGCGCCGCGAGGGCGGGATCAAGCTGCGCATCTTCGACTGGGCGAAGCGGACCGGCATCCGGGTCGTCAGGGCCCGCCAGCGCGGGGCGGACATCCCGGTCACCACCCGGATCGAGCACGCCCTGGCCGACCGCCTGGTCTTCGCCAAGCTCCGCGACCGGTTCGGCGGCCGGATCCGCTTCTTCATCTCCGGCGCCGCCCCGCTCTCGCAGGACATCGCCGAGTTCTTCGACGCGGCGGGCCTGACGATCATGGAGGGGTACGGGCTGACCGAGTCGTCGGCGGGCAGCTTCCTCAACCGGCCGGAGTCGGTGAAGTTCGGCACGGTCGGGCCGCCGCTGCCCGGCACCGAGGTCCGCATCGCCGACGACGGCGAGGTCCTCATCGGCGGGCGCGGCATCATGCGCGGCTACCACGGGCTGCCGGAGGAGACGGCCGGGGCGCTGGAGGAGGGCTGGCTGCACACCGGTGACATCGGCGAACTCGACGAGGCCGGACGGCTGCGCATCACCGACCGCAAGAAGGAGCTGATCAAGACCTCGGGCGGCAAGTACGTCGCGCCCACGTACCTGGAGGGCCGGATCAAGGCGGCCTGCCCGTACGCGTCGCACGTCTTCGTGCACGGCGACCGGCGCAACTACGTCACGGCGCTGGTCACGCTCGACATGGACGTCGTCAAGCCGTGGGCCCAGGCCGAGGGGCTGCCGTCCGACCCCGAGGAGCTGCGCGAGCACCCGCGCGTGCGCGAGGAGGTCGGGCGGGCCATCGACCAGGTCAACGCCGACCAGGCCAGCTACGCCACGGTCAAGAAGTTCGCGATCCTGGCGGAGGACTTCACCGTGGAGACGGGCGAGCTGACGGCCAGCCTCAAGATCAAGCGCAAGGCCGTCGAGGAGCGCCACGGCAAGACCCTCGACTCCTTCTACGACGGGTGAGCGATCCCGTCGTGATCTCCCACCTGCCGGTGCGGCCGAGGCACTGCGACGCCCAGGCCATGATGCACGCCTCCCGCTATTACGAGTACATCGAGGACGCGTTCCTCGACTGGATCGGGGCCCGCGGCGGCTACGACCGGCTCCGGCGGGAGGGCGCCGACCTGGTGGTCAAGGCGAGCGGGTGCGAGCACCACGCGCCCGCCCGCCTCGGCGACGTGCTGGCCGTGGAGAGCGCGCCGGCCAGGGTCGGCACCACGTCGATCACGATGACGTTCACGATGCGGCGCGGGGACGTGGTGGTGGCCGTCGGGACGGTCACGTACGTGTGCGTCCGCGACGGCCACCCCGCCCCCCTGCCTGAGATGCTCAGAGGACCCGCTTCGCCCCCGGCAGCGACCGCACCAGGTACGCCAGCGACCAGCACAGCGGCAGCGCCACCACCAGCATGATCGCGAACTTGACGACCGCGACCGCCTCCAGCGGGCGCAGCGCGTAGCCGATGGCGACCAGCACGAGCGGGTGGATGATGTAGACGGTGAAGGCGTGGTCGGACAGGAACCTCCCGCGCGGCCCCTGTTCGGCGAAGCGCTCCCTGAAGAGCACTGACAGCCCGATGATCATGCTGACCGCGAAGGCCGACTCCCAGGTGGCCGTCAGAGCCGACGAGAGCTGCCCGCCGGTCATCCGCGAGAGCGGCAGCAGCACGGCGCTCGACACACCCGCCACGACGAACCCGAGGTGCCCCGCCCGCGCGGGCAGCGTCTCGAACCAGCCGCGCCTGAAGGCCGCGCACCCGAGGGCGAACATGGCGACGTACTGCGGGAGGAAGTCCGGCGTCGGCAGCCCGAGCACCGGCACGTACGTGCCGGTCGGCACCGGGAGGCGCCACAGGAACGTGGCGAGGGACAGGCCCAGGACGAACAGCACGACCGACCGGAGCCGCAGCGGCTCGGGGCGCGGATCGGCCGCCGGCCGCCGGCTCCGCCACCACGCGTACACCAGCGCGAAGACGATCAGCACCTCGGCGAACCACATGGGCCCCGGGTCCCACGAACCCAGGTAGTACTGCCAGTAGGGCAGGTCCGGGCGCTGCGCGAGCCCGCCGAAGTTCACCAGCGGCCGCAGCAGGACGAGGAAGACGAGCAGCGGGATGCCCAGCCGTACCAGCCGGTCCCGGACGAAGGCGCGCGAGCCCTTGCGGTCGTACGAGCCGGGGGTGAAGAAGCCGGAGATGAGGAAGAAGAACCCCATGAAGAACGCCTGGTTGAACACCACCAGGATGTCGAGCGCGACCCCCGACGGGTCCTTGGCGGGCTCGGTGTAGAACCAGAGGGGGATGTTCCCGTACGTGACCGCGGCGTGGTGGGCCACCACCAGCGCGGTCAGCACGATCCGCAGGTTGTCGATCGAGTGGAGCCGGGTCCTCGGCTCGGTCTTCATATCCTGCATGCCCTTTCGAAGAGGTCGGCGAGTTCGCGCGCGTGCGCGTCGAGGTCGTGGTCGGGATAGGCGGCCCAGTAGCCGAACATGCTGTCCATGGCGGCCGACACCGAGACGGACATGACGCGGAGGTCGAAGTCCCTGAACTCGCCGGTGCGCTGCCCGAGTTGGAAGATCATCTCGATTGCCCGGTAGATCTCCTCGCTGGTGTGCACGCCGTAGCGGGGTTTGCCGTCGGCGCCGCGCAGGTTGTTGAAGATCTCGCCGAGCGCCAGGATCTTCGAGCGGTGCTTGCGCATGTGCGCGGCGTTGGCGACGAAGTACGTCCGCAGCAGGGCGCCGGCCCCCTCCACGCCCTCCATCGCCGCCAGCACGTGATCGGCGGCCTCCGTGTAGGCGCGGGTGACCACCTCCTCCATCAGCTCGTCCTTGCCGGCGAAGTGGTAGGAGATGACGCCCTTGCTGATGCCCGCGTGCTTGGCGATGCGCGCAAGGGACGCCTGGGCGAACCCGACGTCGGCGATCACCTCCACGGCCGACGCCACGATCTGCGCGCGCCTGGCCTCCTCGATGAACGAACGGCGCTTCTGGCCGTCCGGTTCAATTTCTGACCGCATGGCCAAAATTTAACACACACGGCCAGAAACCGCGACGCTCGTCGCCTCGCGCCTCAGCCCAGCCGGGACCGGTAGACCGCCCTGGCCTGCTCCAGCAGGGACACGTGGTCGCCGAACTGGTAGGCGCCGACCAGGCGGCCGTGCTGCCTGACGAGCTCCTCCAGCAGGTCGAGCCACTCCAGGCACCACACGACGTCCTCGCGCCGGGCGACCCGCCGCCCGTCCACCTCCACGTAGACGGGGCTGGTCAGGGCGTACCCGGTGGAGGTCAGGGTGCGGGGGTGCCGGCCGCACAGGACCTCGGCCACCACGTACGTGGACGCGTCCACCGTGAGGTCGGTCGTCGCGGTCAGCGGCTCGTCGGGGGCCCGCCCGGGTTCGTCCGTTCGCCGCGTGGCCCCGGCCCGCACGCCCTCCGCCGTGCGGATGCGCACGGCCGCGACCTCGGGGCCGACGGCGGTGGCCGTGACACGGACGCGCTGCCCCGCGCGGGCCTGGATCACGTGGTCGGGAACCGCCGCGTCGCTGGCGAAACTGGGGCGCGTCTCGTGCATGTTGGCGC
>NZ_JBSGFQ010000094.1:0-50751 GCF_053603495.1 Nonomuraea sp. NPDC004186
GCGTCCGCCAGGTCGGCCACGCTCTCGGGCCGGCGCACCGCCGCCACCACGCGGTCGCCCGCCGCGAGCGCCGCCTCCGCCAGCGCGCGTCCGAAACCCCGGGACGCGCCGGTGATGATCCAGGTCTTTGTCGTCATGCCGGCGACGCTACGGCTTCGAGCGCGCTCGAACGCAAACCGGCTACTTGGGGTCGCGCGACCGGAAAGCCATGACGTAGAAAACCGTTGAGGCGACGAGGAAGCAGACGGTGGGGACCATCAGGATGAGACCCAACAGCGGATCGACGTCCAGAACCTGGGGAAGCAGCATCGTCGTCAGCGAGGCGGACAGGAAGATCTGCGCCCAGGAGAACGGCTTCCAATAAGCCCATTTACCTGCCGGAACCCAGCGCGGGAGCCCTCGGTTGATCAGTGTGAAGATGCCGAGCAAGAACGGAAAAGCACACGTCGTGAGAGCGATCAGCGCCATGTCGTGCGTGACCGTCTCTAAGGACTCAAGCATGTGACCCGCTCTCCACCACGCGTCGCTCCGTGACGTCGATGTAGTCGCGGAGGGACTGGCGGGAGCGGGCGAGCGTGTCGATGTGCTCGTCCAGGCCGTGCAGGCGGGCCCGCAGCGTGTCCAGGAGCTCGGGGCAGGGCTCCAGGTCAGGGGCCGCGCCGGTGGCGCAGGGGAGCAGGTACGCGATCTCCTGGGTCGACAGCCCGGCTTCGAGCAGCCTGCGGATCTGGGTCACGGTCAGGACGGCGTCTTCGCCGTACTCGCGGTAGCCGTTGGTGCCGCGCTCGGGTTCGAGCAGGCCCTGGGCCTCGTAGTAACGCAGCTGATGCGTGTGGACTCCGGTCTGCCGGCTCAACTCCCCGATCAGCACGCTCGTTCCCCCCTTGACCTTCATATCGGTATGAACGTTAAGGATTCTGCCATGAGCACCAACAACGCCAACCACACTCCCGTGACGGTCATCGGCCTCGGGCTGATGGGCCAGGCGCTGGCCGGAGCGTTCCTGCGCGCGGGGCACCCTACGACCGTGTGGAACCGTACGGCGGCCAGGGCCGACCAGCTGGTGGCCCAGGGCGCGAAGCTCGCCGGCTCGGTCGGCGAGGCCGTCGCGGCCGCGCCGCTCGTGGTCGTCTGCGTCACGGACTACGACGCCGTGCACGGGCTGCTCGACACGCTGGACGCCGTTCTCGACGGCCGGGTCCTGGTCAACCTGGGTTCGGGCACGTCACAGGGCGCCCGTGAGACCGCCGAGTGGGCGGCGCGGCAGGGCGGCGCCTACCTCGACGGCGCGATCATGGCCGTCCCCGCGGAGATCGGGGCGGACGCCGTCATCACCTACAGCGGGCCGCGGTCGGCCTTCGAGCAGTACGAACCCGCCCTGAGGAGCCTCGGTTCGGGAACGACGTACCTCGGCGACGACCACACCCTGTCGGCGCTGCACGAGATGGCCGTGCTGAGCCTGATGTGGAACATCCTGAACGGGTTCCTGCAGGGCGCCGCCCTGCTCGGCGCGGCGGGGGTGCGAGCCGGAGCGTACGCCCCGCTCGCCGGCAAGGGGATCGAGATCGTGAACGGCTGGCTGGCGGACTACGCGGAGCAGGTCGACACCGGCGCGTACCCGGCCCTGGACTCCACCATCGACACCCACCTGGCCGCGATGGACCACCTCATCCACGAAAGCGAGTCCCTCGGCGTCAGCGCCGAGCTGCCGAGGTTCATCAAGGCCCTGACCGACCGGGCCGTGGCCGACGGGCGCGGCGGCGACGGCTACGCGGCGATGGTCGAGCAGTTCCGCAAGCCGTCATGACCGCCACACCGTTCGACCCGCGCACGCTGCTCGCGGAAAGCCGGCTGGGCGTCCTCGCGACGATCAAGTCGGACGGCCGCCCGCAGCTCTCCCCGGTCATGCCCTTCTACGACCGGAGGGCCGAGATCGTCTACGTCTCGATGACCGAGGGGCGGGCCAAGACGGCGAACCTGCGCCGGGACCCGCGGGCCGCGCTGGAGGTCACCAGCCCTGACGGCTGGTCATGGGCCACCGCCGAGGGCACGGTGACGCTCACGGGGCCGGGCTCCGACCCCCACGGTCCCGAGGTCGAGGCGCTGGTGGACTACTACCGCCGCGCCGCGGGGGAGCATCCGGACTGGGAGGAGTACCGGTCGGTGATGGTGTCCGACCGCAGGGTGCTCATGACGATGAGGGTCGAGCACGTGTACGGCGAAAGAGTCCGCTGATCGCCGGGCGTTTCGCCTTTTCCATGACCTCCCACGTAATCGCCACGGTACAGGTGCCGGCGGCATTGTCTATCTCGCAAGCGGCCACCACACCAGGAGAGCGACATGACCGCCGTCAAGGCACCCGAGTCCGCCGTCCCCCGGACGGCGGACCCCGGCCAGGGGACTTTGCTGGTCCTCCTGTCCGGCCTCTTCATCACCACCCTCGACTTCTTCATCGTCAACGTGGCGATCCCCGCCATCCAGCGGGACCTGCACGCCACCCCTTCGCAGATCCAGTTCGTGGTGGCGGGGTTCGGCGTCGCGCTGGCCGCCGGGCTGATCACCGCCGGCCGGCTGGGGGACCTGTACGGGCGGCGCCGGATGTTCGCCGTCGGCCTGGCCGTCTTCACGGTGGCGTCGGCGCTCTGCGGGGCGGCGCCCACGGCCGGGATCCTGATCGGCGCCAGGATCGGCCAGGGCCTCGGCGCGGCGCTGCTGATGCCGCAGGTCCTGGCCATCATCAACACCACCTTCACCGGTGAGCACCGGGCCAAGGCGTTCAACGCCTACGGCGTCACGATGGGCTTCGGCGGCGTGTTCGGGCAGCTCATCGGCGGCGTGCTGATCAACGCGGACCTGGCCGGGCTGGGCTGGCGCACCATCTTCCTGATCAACGTGCCGGTTGGCGCGCTCGCCATCGCCCTGGTCCCGCGCCTGGTGCCCGAATCCCGCCTTCCGGGCGGCCCGAAGCTGGACCTGGCCGGTACGGCGCTCGTCTCGCTCGGCCTGGTCGCCATCGTCTACCCCCTCGTCCAGGGCCGCGAGCAGGGCTGGCCCGCGTGGACCTGGCTGTGCCTGGCGGCGGCGGTCGCCCTGCTGGCCTCGTTCGCGCTGCACCAGCGGCGGGCAGCCGCCCCGCTGGTGGACCCCGGGCTGTTCCGGCACCGCTCGTTCTCCGCGGGCACCGTGGTCAGCCTGCTGCACTCGATGACGATGGGCTCGTTCTTCCTGATCCTGGCGCTCTACCTCCAGCAGGGCCGCGAACTGGACGCGCTGGGATCCGGGCTCATCTTCCTTCCGCTGGGCCTCGGCTACTTCGCGTCCTCGACGCGGGCCGTCCGGCTCGCGGCCAGGCTCGGCCGCCAGGTCGTCGCGCTCGGGGCGCTGACCATGGCCCTCGGGTACGGCCTCCTCGCCCTGACCGCCACCGCCCTGGGCGAGCACGGTCCCATCGCCTGGATCATCCCCGGGCTCGTGGTCGCCGGCGCCGGAATGGGGCTGGTCATGGCCCCGCTGCCCGCACTCGTCCTGAACGGCGTGGACCCCAGGCACGCGGCCGCCGCCTCCGGCGTGCTGAGCACCGCGCAGCAGGCGGGCGGCGCGATCGGCGTGGCCGTGGTCGGCGTGGTCTTCTACGGCACTCTGGCCGGCTACCCGCATGCCTTCGCCATGGGTCTGCTCCTCCTCATCGCGCTGGACGTGGCGGTCGCCGCCCTGGTCCAGGCCCTGCCCCGGCTGCGTGCCCGCACCGAAGGGGCAGAATGAGCCGGTGACCAGTCCCATCGAGGCGCCCGCGCTCGTCCTGATCCCGTTGCGCCCGGAGCACGCCGACGAGATGGCCGTCGTGCTGTCGGACCCGGACCTGCACACGTTCACCGGCGGTGCCCCGCTCACCGCGCCGGAGCTGCACGCCCGCTACGAGCGGCTGGTCGCCGGGCCGCCCGGCTGGCGCAACTGGGTGATCCGGTCGCGGAAGGAAGAGCGGCTGGTCGGGTACGTGCAGGCCACGATCGACGGCCGGACCGCCGAGATCGCCTGGGTGATCGGCACACCATGGCAGGGCCGCGGCCTGGCCACCGCGTCCGCCCGGGCCCTGGTCGACCAGCTCGTACGGGATGGGATCGACACGATCGTGGCGCACATCCACCCCGATCACGCCGCCTCGGCCGCCGTCGCCACGGCGGCCGGCCTGCGTCCCACCGACCGGTGGAACGAGGGGGAGGTCCGCTGGGAACGTACCGTCTGATCCGTAAAGATCCCCTACCCTTGGGGGAACTTGATCTCAAAGGTCTGACGTCGGGGTGTTGAATCGTGGTCACGCACGAAGAGATGGTCGAGGCTTTCGGTGACGAGGGCCTGCTGCTGATGGACGTCGAGCAGTGCCGCGAGAAGGGGCTCTCGGAGGAGGACGTCCGGATCCTGTCCGAGGTCGGGCTGCCGGTGCGCGCGGACCAGGCGTTCACCACCTTCTTCGCGGACGAACCGCGGGTGGGCTCCCTCGTCGTGTTCAGGACGCCGGGCGGGGACCTCAACGTCCTCACGCTCGGCGGCACGTCGGGGGACACGGGCATGCGCTACTTCCTCGACATCCGCAGCGGCGTCGTCGGCCTGCTCTCGATGGACGAGACGCCGCAGGCGGAGAAGATCAACAGCTCTCTCGCGAACTTCGTCGAGTTCCTCTACCGGCTCAGGCTGCGCCAGCAGGCGTTGAACGGCGAGTCCCCGGAGGCCGGCAAGGACTACACGGAGAAGCTGTGGCTCTCCCTCAAGGAGCTGGACCCGGACGCCTTCGGCGAGGCCGAGGCCTGGTGGTCGATGGTGATGGACACCCTGATGAGCCGGAACCTCATCTCCGAGACCCGCGCGTTCCTCGAACAGCGCCGCGCCGAGGTCTCCGACACCGTGTCCAAGCTGATCGAGTTCGAGGAGGCCGTCGCGCCGCGCGGCACGCAGCGCGAGGGCTTCGACCGGGCGCTCAGCCGGTTGGAGCATGAGGGCTGGCAGATCGTCGACGCCGAGCGCTTCGCGTCCGACACCGCGACCAGCGGCCTGCTGAGCCCGTGCGCCGACCACTTCACCCCGGACGGGACGCTGGCCGACGACGTGCCGCTCGCGTGGCGGGGCGGGCTGCCCTCCAACATCCAGGCGGCGTTCGCCCGTGAGGGGCTCGTGGTCTCCGTTCCCGGGCAGGCGGGTCAGGAAGACGACTACGACGCGCTGCTGGAGATGGACGACGACGAGCTGGCCAAGCACAGCGACGCCCTGATGGACTCGCTCATCGCCTCGGTCCACGGCCTGAACAAGCCGGAGGAAGGGGTCGTGACCTGCCTGGCCGCCGACCGGTCGTCCGACCTGTGCCGGATCTCGGCGGCCTTCGACCGGCTGGCCGCGCACGGCTACCTCGCCGAGCCCGACCTCTGGCCGACCGCCTCCGGCGCCTGGCAGCAGGTCCACGAGGCGGCCTCCGCTGCCGGGCAGCCGCCCAGGGCCGTCTTCTGGACGACGCAGTCGCACACGGCGAGCTTCGACGCGTACGGCGATCTGGTGGACGAGCTCGTCCTGCAGTGGACCGGCGATCGCGACCTGATCGCGCAGGCGCTGGCCGGCACGGGGCTCGAGGTGGAGGTTCCCGAGCACGAGAGCACCGCGTTCCTCCTGCGCCCGGCCCCGGAGGGGCGTTTCGAAGTTTCTTGATGTGAGCCGTCGCGCGCTGCGGGGCTCTGTACCGTGCTGCCGGTGAAGATCCAGGAGATGGGAACGCGGCCGTGGCTGGCCGCCGGCGCGGCGATGATCACGGTGCTCGCGGGGGTGGCCGGCCCGGCTCGGGCCGGGGAGGACTACGGGCAGTACTCCCGGTTCGCCGACCGCAGCGCCGGACAGTACTGGTCCGACGGGCAGGCGGCCGGGCAGTGGACCTGGAAGCCCCTGTCTTCCACGACCTCGGAGATCAGCTGGGGCGACCCGAAGAAGTGGCCGCCGGACTACGCGGAGAAGTTCGTGCGCGACGGCGACTGGCTGACGCTGGACGGGTGGCGGGGGAACGGCACGTACTACACCGTCAGGGTGACCAAGGAGCAGATCGGCGACGCCAAGTGCGGCGACCTGCGTACGTTCGCCACGTCGGGCCCGCAGCACTACGTGAAGTGGGACATTCCCTCGCAGGGCTACTGCCTCAAGGCGTGGGGGACCATCACCGAGAAGTCGTCGGGGAAGGTCATCGACTTCGGTCACACCCAGATCTGGTCGCCGCCCGCACCCTGCTCGAACCAGTACCTGAGCGGGAAGACCTGCATCAAGCAGTGGGAATCCTGGTGGGACAACAAGGACGCCCCGGGCAAGCCGATCACCAGGAAGCTGGACCGCGACCAGTACATCGCCCGTGGCCTTGGCATGGCGTTCAAGATCCAGCAGTATTTCCCGAAGGACTGGAAGTCGGAGGCACGTTCCTACTGGACCTGGTGATCCATGATCGTATGGCTGAACGGGACGTTCGGCGCGGGTAAGACGAGCACCGCGAGGGAGCTCGTCCCGCTCGTCCCAGGTGCTCGCTGTTTCGATCCCGAGCAGGTCGGCTTCATGCTGCGGACCGTCTCCGACCTCCCGCGCGTCGGTGACTTCCAGCACTGGACGCCGTGGCGGGGCCTCGTCGTGGAGACCGCGGCGCGGCTGCTCGACTACGTGGGCGGGGCGCTCGTGATGCCGCAGACCGTCCTGGTCGAGGAGTACTGGCGGGAGATCAGCGCCGGCCTGCGGGAGGCCGGCATCCCCGTGCACCACTTCGTGCTCCACACCGACCAGGAGACCCTGACCCGCCGGATCGAGGCCGCCGACGACGTGTCGGCCCGGAAATGGCGGCTGGAGCACCTGCCGGCGTACGCGGACGCCTTCCCCTGGCTCAGCCGCGAAAGCCAGGTCGTCGACACGACCGAGCAGCCGCCCGCCGAGGTGGCCAGGAGCATCGCGAACCGGCTCGGCTGAGGGAGTTCATCCACAGGTGTGTGCCCAGGCCGGTGGACAGCCGGCCGGAGGCGGTCGCGGGCTGTGGTATGGCGGCGCCAAGCCCTGATTCTCCAGCATTCCGGCCCTTCCGGAGCGTTCGGGGCAGGTGCTTCCGCCGCCCCTGGTGAGGGCCTGTACGGGCCTGGTTATCCACAGGAGGAGCCGGTTATCCACAACCGGCGGCCCTCGCGTACGAACAGCAGGGCGAAGGCGGGAAGGGCCGCCAGAGCGCTCATCAGGATCACCGCCCCCGCCAGGTTGCCCGCCACCAGCAGCGGGGTGACCACGGCGGCCCCGACGGGCGGGGTCGCCTGCATCATCGTGCGGAAGACACTGAAGACCCGGCCGCGCTGGGACGGCGGGATGCGCTCCATGCGCAGCGACTGCGCCCAGACGGTCATGGGGGCGCTGAACATGCCGATGACCAGGAAGCCCGCGGCCACCGGGATCCAGCCGGGCGACCCCAGCGCCGCCAGGAACCCTGCCGCCGCCACCAGCTCCACCACGGCGATCGCGACCAGCCTGTCGATCCGCGGCCGCCAGGCCCCGGCCACGAACCCGCCCACGAGCTCACCGGCCGACAGGGCGGCCATGAGGAGCGAGAGGGCGGCGCCGTCGCCCGGAAGCTGCTCCTTGGCCAGCCACGGGGCGACCACCATGGTCATCGCGCCTTCGGCGATGTTGAAGGCCATGAAGGCGAGCGTGGTGCCGACGAGGACCCTGTCGCGGAAGACCGTCACGCGTTCGGCCTGGGGCGCCGGCTTCGCGTGCGGGCGCAGGGGGCGGCGGATCAGGGCCACGGCCACGGCGAAGCAGGCGTAGGTGGCGGCGTCCAGGGCCAGGAGGTTCGCCGGGCCGAGGGTGCTCAGGAGCGGGGCGGCCAGGGTGAAGCCGATGATGCCGGACAGGGAGTAGCTCACGGATTCGAGCGCGTTGGCGGCGTCGCGTTCTCGCGGGGCGACCAGGTCGGGGATGGCGGCCGGGACCGCCGCCATGGGGACCATCTTCAGCAGGCCGTAGAGGGCGGCGACGAGGAAGGGGAGCCAGGCCGGCACGGTCGCGACCGCCGCCGCGAAGGGGATGGACCCGACGGCGACACCGCGCAGCACGCTGTCGGCGATCAGCGCTGCCCGCTTGTCGAACCGATCGAGCAACGGCCCCGCGACCAGGCCGCCGACCACGACGGGAGCGGTGTAACAGACGGCCAGGAAGCCCAGCTTCGCCGTTCCGCCGGGCTGGGCCAGGACGAGCCAGGACAGGGCCACGAACGTCATGCTGTCGCCCACCACCGAGACGGACGCGCCGAGCCAGAGGCTGCGGAAGTCACGCCTGTTCTTGAGGAGGGACAAATAGGTCGACACGAAGGTTCCTCAGGGGGTGTGGGTGCGTGGCGCGCTCAGGTGCTGCATCGCGTACGAGCGCCAGGGCCGCCAGCGGTGCGCGTCCCCGGCCGCCAGCCCGAGGCGGTGCAGTCCCTCCTGCACGGCCGGGTCGGAGGGGAGGAAGACGTCGGGGTCGCCGAAGGCTCGCATGCGGATCCGTGCCACGGCCTCCACGTCCATGCCCGGCAGGGCCAGGAGCTCGCGTTCGGCCTGGTCGCGATCGGCTTCGGGACCGAGGTGGAGGGTCCCGGCGGTCAACGCGCGGGCCAGGGCGGTGACCGGGGCGGGCGCGTCGGAGCTCGCCAGGGCCTCCATGCGGGGGAAGGCATGAGTGACGCCGGCCGCTGGATGGGGGAGTCGGGTGCCGTAGGTGCGGACCAGGCGGGCGAGCCGGGATCGGCCGGTGGGGGTCTCCTCGTTCAGGATCGCGCGGATCGCCATCTCGGCCGCGTCCACCTGGCCGGGCACGCGCCTGCCGGGAGTCCGCGCCACCACGGCGGCGAGGCGCGGGTCGCGGGTCAGGTGGTCGGTGATGTCGCGAGGGTCGGCGTCCAGGTCCAGGAGGTGGCGGCAGCGCCGTACCGCTGCCGCCAGATCCTTCAGGACCTCCAGGTGGAGCTCGCAGGAGACGTACGTGCGCGCGGGGCGGAGCGTGACGAGGCCGAGGCCGTGCGGGAGGGTCAGCGAGCGGCGGTAGCAGCGGGCGGTGACGTCCTCCAGGCCGGGGATCGCGCGGGTGGCGAGGTAGGAGAACAGGGCCGGCAGGTCCAGGGGCGGGCGGTAGGTGAGGCGTAGCCGTATCGCGCCTGGTGGGAGGCGGGCGGAGGGAGTGCCCCGCAGGGCGGTGGGGGTCGTGCCGTAGACCTTGCGTACGGTGTCGTTGAACTGGCGGATCGAGGAGAAGCCGGCGGTGAACGCTATCTCGCTCGCGGGCAGGTCCGTGGTCTCCAGGAGCGTTCTGGCGGTGGCCGCGCGCTGGGCCCGGGCCAGGGCCTGCGGGCCCGCGCCCAGGTCGGCGGTGAGCTGGCGGTGCAGCTGGCGCTCGCTGTAGCCGAGCCGGGACGCCAGGCCGGCGACGCCTTCGCGGTCCACGAGGCCGTCGGCGATGAGCCGCATGGCGCGGCCCACCACGTCCGCCCGGACGTTCCACTCGGGGGAGCCGGGGACGGTGTCCGGGCGGCAGCGCTTGCAGGCGCGGAAGCCCGCCTCCAGGGCGGCCGCGGAGGAGGGGTAGAAGCGGACGTTCTCGCGCTTGGGAAGGGCGGCCGGACAGCTCGGGCGGCAGAAGACGCGGGTGGTCACGACGGCGACGAAGAACCGGCCGTCGAATCGGCCGTCGCGGCTTCTGAGCACGGAATACGCGTCTTCGTCGGTGAGCACGCGGACCACTCTTCCGGTTCCGCCGCCGCGCCCACTAGTGGAAATCGGACATCAAGCAGCTCAGCCCAGGTCGCGGTCGCGGAGGCGGATCAGGGCGGTGGAGACGAGCAGCGCGGTCAGCGTGAGGATCACCGCCGCCGGAGCCGCGGTGAACGGCTCGCCCGACACCGTGTTGGGCGTGTAGTGGAACGGCTCCACGCGGCTCCAGCCCCACAGCCCGATCAGCGGTCCGACCAGGTCGCCCACCACGGTGACCGCACCCCAGACCGTCCACGAGAACGCGACCGACACCCGCGGCAGCACCCCCACGGCGAAGGCGGCGAACGCTCCGACGAGCCAGGCGGCCGGTACGTGTTCCAGCGCTGCAGCCAGGACCCGGCCCACCGCCGGATCCCCCATGACCAGCGAATAGATCAGCCCCGTGACGAACCCCCCGAGGGCCAGCAGCGCCAGGGTGCCGAGCGCGGCCACGGCCAGGTGCGCCGCCGCCCAGCGCAGCCGGCTCACCGCGGTGGACAGCAGGGCCTCGGCATGGCCGGAGGACTCCTCGTGGTGCAGCCGGAGCGTGGCGAGCACCGGGTAGAGCGCGACCGTGTACGCCAGCAGGAGCACGATGATCCACAGGTACGCGTCCACCGGATCCCCCGACGGACCCCCGTACCGGTGCAGGAAGGCGTCGAGGACCCGTCCGGGCTGGTCCGCGAGGCGGGGCGCGACGCCGCTGAGGCCGGCGAAGAGCGCGGCGGCGGCCGTCACGCCCGCGGCCCACTTGGCCAGCAGGCCGCGCTGGAGCCGCCAGGCCAGGCTGAACGGCCCCTTCAGGTACGGCCCCGCGGCCGGCCCAGGACGTACGGGGAGCAGGCCGGCGTCCAGGTCGCGACGGGCGGACAGCGCGTACGCGAGCGCCAGCAGGACCCCCGTCGCCACCAGCGACACGAGCAGCGGCCACCACCGGTCGGCCGCGTAGGCCCGCACCAGGTGGCTCCAGCCGAGCGGCGAGCTCCACGTCAGCCAGGTCGCGCCCGAGGCGTCACCGAGGTAGCGCAGCACGTAGGAGACGCCGAGCGCGAGCAGTCCGAGCGTGGTGGCGGTGCGCGCGGTCTGCGCGAGCTGGGAGGCCACCGCGCCGATCGCGGCGAAGACCCATCCCGCCGCCGTGATCGCGGCCCCGTACGCGAGCGACCCGGCCGCCTCCATGCCGATCGCGACGAGGACGCCCGCGGTGAGCGCCCCGGCGACCAGCGCGGCGACGGCCGCGGTGACGAGGGCCGCGGTGAGCGGCGCGGCCCTGCCGATCACGCCGGACAGCATCAGCTCCTGCCGCCCGGACTCCTCCTCCGCCCTGGTGTGCCTGATCACGATGGTCAGGGCCATCCAGGCGGTGAGCAGGAAGAGCAGGCCGCCGCTGCGCCAGGCCGCCATCGCGCCGACCGAGGGTTCGGCGACGGGGCCGCCGAGGCCGAGGAGGATCGGGTTTTCGGAGATCACCCGCGCGTACACGCGCAGCGCCTCCTGGGTGGTGAAGTAGCCGTCGATGTAGGAGACCAGGCCCGCGCCGAGCATGACGACGACGAGGATCCAGACGGCCGAGCGGAGGCGTTCGCGGCGGGCGGCCAGCCCGAGCAGCACGGTCATCGCGCGGCCCCCTGGTAGTGGCGCAGGAACAGGTCCTCCAGGCTCGGCGGGCTGCAGGTCAGGCCGCGTACGCCGATCGCGGACAGCCGGGCGAGCAGCCCGTCGAGCGCGTCGGAGTCGGCCTGGCACGTGAGGCGGCCGTTCTCGACCAGCACGTCGTGCACGCCGGGCAGGTCGCCCAACGGGCCGGGGGAGCCCGCCAGATCGGCGGTGATCGAGGAGCGGGTGAGGTGGCGCAGGCCGGAAAGGGTGCCCGACTCCACGGCTCGGCCCGCGCGGATGATCGTGACCCGGTCGCACAGGGCCTCGACCTCGGACAGGAGGTGGCTGGACAGCAGGACCGTGCGCCCCGCCCGCTGCTCCTCGACCACGCTGGTACGGAAGGCGGCCTCCATCAGCGGGTCGAGCCCCGCGGTCGGCTCATCGAGGATCAGCAGCTCGGCCCGGGAGGAGAAGGCGGAGACCAGCGCCACCTTCTGGCGGTTCCCCTTGGAGTAGGCGCGGGTCCTCTTGCGCGGGTCCAGCTCGAACCTGTCCATCAGCTCGGCGCGGCGCCGCTGGTCGAGCCCGCCCCTGGCCCGGCCGAGCAGGTCGATCACCTCGCCTCCGGTGAGCGCGGGCCACAGGGTCACGTCGCCCGGTACGTACGCCAGGCGCCGGTGCAGCTCGGTGGCCTGCCGCCACGGGTCGCCGCCGAGCAGCCTGACCGTGCCGGAGGTGGCCCGGATGAGGCCGAGGAGGATGCGGATGGTCGTGGACTTTCCCGCGCCGTTCGGGCCGAGGAAGCCGTGCACCTCGCCGGCGCGTACGGACAGGTCGAGCCCGTCGAGCGCGCGGGTCGCGCCGTACGACTTCGTCAGTGCGGCGACCGAGATCAAGTCGTCCATGGGGATTTCCTTGTGAGAAGGCATGGCGGGACGGCGGCGTGGCCGCAGAGAGCCCGCCGCGTCCGCTCTGGGTTTCAGTCGGAGGCCTGGTCGAGCACCTTGGCGAGGCCGGCGATGGCGGTCCTGGCCGACTCGATGCGCCTGGTCTGCGCCTCGTCGGTCCAGCCGAGCCGCAGGCCCTCCGCGGCCAGCTCGTCGAACGCGGTGAACGCGGCGAGCTTCTGCCGGATGACCTTGGACCAGGCGTCGTCCTCGATCTGGTAGTAGACGTTCCGCTCCCCTGGCTTGCGGAACCTGCGGATGAGCTTGATGGACGTCAGGAGGTGCATGTTCGTCGTCAGCGAGGCGCGGCTCGCGCCGATGGCGTCGGCGATGTCGCTCGCGGTCTGCGCCGGCGGGTCGCACGCCATGAGCCAGCCCAGGACGCGGCCGGTGATCGGCGCGAGTCCCCATTCCTCGGAGACGAACGCGGCCACCCGCTCGACCCATTCGAGCACCTGCTCGCGGTCAGGGCCGTCCTGCGTACTCATGCGGTCATCCTAACGTTCAGCTTTCTAGCCAGTAATTTCAGACTAGACTGAAACAACTGGCAATGGCAAGCCGATGTTTACTGGTTGCATGATTCTGGTTCTGGGTGCCACCGGCAGGACCGGGTGCCTCGTCGTCGCCGGGCTGCGGGACCGGGGCGTGCCGTTACGGGCGGCCTCCCGGTCGGCGTCGGTGCGCTTCGAGTGGGACGACGCGCGTACCTGGGGTCCCGTCGTCGAGGGCGTTTCCGTGATCTACCTGGTGACGCCCGAGGACCCTGTGTTCCCGGCCGGGCTGGTGGCCTCGTTCCTCGCGGTCGCGCGGGCGGCCGGAGTGCGGCGGGTCGTGCTGCTGTCCGGGCTGAGCGCGGGGTACGGGAGCGTGCCGATGGCCTCACGTGAGACGGCCGTGCGCGAGGCCGGGCCGGCATGGACGATCCTGCGGCCCGGCGCCTTCCAGCAGAACTTCGCGACCCTGGCCGGGAAAGAGGAGCTGCGGCTGCCGCTGGGGCCGGAGCCGTACACCGCGCCGATCGACGTCGCCGACATCGCCGACGTCGCGGTGGCCGTGCTCACCGGCGCGGGGCACGAGGGCCGGATCTACCCGCTGGCGGGGCCGCGCGCCCTGTCGTACCCCGAGCTCGTCGCGATCGTCTCGCGGGAGACGGGGCGCACCGTGGTGTACGTCGACGAGCCGGTCGAACGATGGACGGAACGGACGAAGGCCGCGGGCGCCTCGGAGGCGGCCATGAACTGGTCCTTGGAGACCTTCGACGCCATCCGCCGCGGGGAGTACGCCCGGCTCCACGACGGGGTCCAGCGGATCCTCGGGCGCCCGCCCCGGGAGTTCACCGTCCTCAGGCCATCCGCCTGAGTTGCTGCGCCCGGGCGCTCACCGCGCGTGGGTCATCCGCCTGAGCTGTTGGGCCCGCGCGCCCGCGTCGCCCGGCAGGTCCCGCTCGGCGAGCCCGTCCGCGATCCGCTCGCGGAACTCGACCGGCCGGTGGTCGTCGTACTTGAACTTGGCCCGCACCTCCACCACCTCCAGCCGCAGCCCCCGGATCGCCGAGAGCATCTTCCGGTACGGCCCCGCGTCCGCGGCCACCTCGCCGTGCCCGCCGCCGGGCTCGTGGTGGGCCAGCTGGCGGCGCAGGATCTCGGCCTTGCCCTCCCTGTCGTCCACGATCCGGGCCTGGCAGGTGAGCTGCACCGAGGCGTAATAGCTGGTCGGCACGCCGGTCTCCGGGGTGTCGGAGCGCCAGCCCGACGGGATGTAGGCGTAGTCGTCGTGCACGGTCACCACCACGGCCGGGTTGGCCTCCAGCGCGGGCCAGATCGGGTTCGGCCTGGCCAGGTGGAGCACGACCGCACTCCCGTCGAACAGGAAATGCGTCGGCACCACGACCGGCGGGCCGCCGTCCACGCCGTTCGCGGCGAGTTGCCCGAAGTCACGCGTACGCAGCCAGGCCCGCCATTCGTCGCCGTCGTGGGCCGCGTCCCAAGGATGAATGAGCACCTCATACCTCTTTGTATTAGTACATAATGGATTTTGTGTCAGAAAAGTACCCGATTGTGGGTGGGACTGCCAGCGAGCTTGCGGCCGGGGTCGAGGCCGCCGTGTCGGAGGGGCGGCTTTCACCAGGCGCGATGCTTCCGCCGGTGCGCGAGCTGGCCTCCCGGGCCGGGGTCAGCCCCAACACGGCGGCGGCCGCGTACCGGCTGCTGCGCGAGCGCGGAGTCATCGAGACCGCCGGGCGGCGCGGCACGCGGGTCAGGCCGCGCCCGGCCAGCACGTTCCGGGAGGAGATCCGCATCGAGGTGCCTCCTGGCGCGCGCGACCTGTCCACGGGCAACCCCGACCCGGCCCTGCTGCCGCCCCTGGGGGACGCCCTCGCCGCCGCGGCCCGCGCGCACGAGGAGCGGCCCGCCATGTACGGGACGGGTGACGACGAGGAGCTGATCGCCCTGGCCGGCGAGCGGCTGCGCGCGGACGGCGTACCGGCCGGCCCGCTGGCGATCACCTCGGGCACCCTCGACGCGGTCGAACGGGTGCTGGCCGCTCAGCTGCGCCCCGGCGACGCGGTGGCCCTGGAGGATCCGAGCTGGACGGCCCTGCTCGACCTGGTCGGCGTCATGGGGCTGCGTCCCGTGCCGATGCGGGTGGACGACGAAGGCCCCCTGCCCGACGAGCTCGGCCGGGCCCTGCGGACCGGGGTCCGAGCCGTCGTGATCACGGCCCGCGCCCAGAACCCGTTCGGCGCCGCCGTCTCCGCCGAACGTGCTGGGGCCCTGCGGGAGGTGCTGGCGGCGTACCCGGGGGTGCTGCTCATCGAGGACGACCACGGGGCCGGCTTCGTGGACCTTCCCCTGCACCCGCTGGCGGGGGTCACGCAGCGCTGGGTGCTCACGCGTTCGACGGCCAAGGCCTTCGGCCCCGATCTACGCGTCGCCCTGACCAGCGGCGACCCGGTCACGCTCGGCCGGCTGCGCGGCCGCCAGCGCCTGGCCGCCGGCTGGGTCAGTCACCTGCTGCAACGCGCCGTCGCCTACCTCTGGCGTACGGACGCGGTGGACACGGTGGCGGTGGCGGCCTCGTACGCGCGGCGCAGGGACGGCCTGGTGACGGCGCTGACCGGACGCGGCATCCCGGCGCACGGGCGCACCGGGCTCAACGTGTGGGTCCCCGTCCCGGACGAGGCCACCGCGATCACCCGCCTGCTCGCCCGCGGCTGGGCCGTCGCGCCCGGCGCCCGCAACCGCATCGCCACGCCGCCCGCCATCCGCCTCACCGTCTCGACCCTGGCTGCCGACGAGGTGGACCGGCTCGCGGACGACGTCACCGCCGCCCTGCGCCCGTCCTCGAGCGGCCGGTACGGCTAGGCCCGGGACGGATACCGGGCTTCCGCGAGGTCCTCGGCGAGGTCGTCCAGCGTGAGGTCGGCGTTCAACGTGGTGACGACCGCCTGCGTCAGGGGGCGGAGGGCATGGACGTGCCGTATCGCGTCGAGGTCCACGGGCATTTCGTAGTAGTCCTCGGCGAAGCGCTGGAACGCCTCCGGCGACGGATCCATGAGCAGCGCGAACAGGTGGGCCGACCCGTCGGGGTCGCGCTCGCCGTCCGGATAGTCGATCTCGCCCACCCGCCATGCGTCGTCGCCGGCCTCCCGCCACAGGCAGGCGGTCACGACGGGCATGCCGTCCTCGTCGCGGAACGCCGGCTCCTCCACGCAGCGGCGGAAGACATCAGGCACCGAGTCGAGCACACCCGGCTGGCCCAACCGGCGCCGAAGGAGTGGCGGCGGCTCTCCCAGTCCGGGCTCAGGATGGCCTCCAGCACGGCCATGGACCGGCAGAAGTCGCGGAGCACGGGGATCTCGGGAAGAAGCCGGGCAACGTCATGAGCATTCATGCGCCCCATCCAACCGGCAAAGAGGCCCTTAAATAAGAGGTGGCCAAATCTATAATTTTGGGCGTACATAAACTAGGCTCACCATCGGATTGGCCGAAGTGGGCTGCGGTTTTGATAAGTACTTGACGGCAAGTTGAAGAGCCGCAAAATTTCATCTCCGTAGAGATTGATGAAGAGAACTTTCAGGGATATCTTCATGATCGACCGCCCTCCCCCACGGGCGGTGAGGTGTCGAAATGCTGCCATGTCGCAAATCGACACCATTGGAACTGGGTGCCCGACCGTATCCCCCCACAGCACCTGTTCAGAGAGGTGAGCATGCCCACAATCGGCAGGCCGACCTGGCCGAGAGCCCTCAAACCCGCGATCACCGTCCTGTTGGTCACCGTCGCGGCAGCGCTGATTCCCCAGGCCGCCTCAGCGCAGGACGCCGGCGTCCTGGCTGTGTCTCACAAGAGTCCGTTCAACTGCGGAAAGACCTTCTACGCCAACAACTGGACCGGGACCCCCGCCCACAACCCGTCCGGTTCTATCGACTGGCAGGACTACGGGGGCGACGACATCAACGGCGAGACCGTGCGTGCCACCGCCGCGGGGACCGCGACCTTCAGCGACGCGGGAAGCACCAGCTACGGCAAGTGGATAGAGATCCGGCACAGCGACGGCACCAGGACCCGCTACGCCCACCTGGCGACCATGGTGAGGTCGGCCGGCAGCACGTTGACCGTCAGCCAGGGCACCGTGATCGGGACCGTCGGCTCGACGGGCGGCTCGAACGCGCCGCACCTGCACTACGAACAGCGGACCTCCACCGGTGCGATGGACACCAGCCCGACCGTGGACGGCGTGACCGTGTCCCTGGGCCAGAAGAAGGCCATCACGAGCACCAACGGCTGCGGCAGCAGCAACCCCTACACCCCCGAGGAGGTCTGCGGCAGCGGTTACTCGGTCATCGACTCGGCCGCTCTCACGGGTGGCCGCACGTACCTGCTCTACAACTCGGGTAACGGCTACAACTGCGTCGTGACGCTGAAGTCGACGAACCTCGGCTCGGCGTCGGCGGTGTCGGCCTTCCTGGAGCCGCAGAACGAAAGCAGGACGACCGACTCGGGCAGCTACGACTACTACGCGGGTCCCGTCAGGCGCGACGCGGCCGGGCAGTGCGTCAAGTGGGGCGGCTCGGTCGGCAGCAGCTCCTACACCAGTGGCTTCGAACACTGCGATTAAGAGCATGACGTCAATGGCCACTCCCCGATCGCGGGGGGTGGCCATTGCGCTGTTCGGGGTGGCGCGATGTTCCGGCAGGTGAGCGGCTCCGGCCAAGCGAGCGGGGAGCGTCAGGCAAGACGACGCCCAACGGGTTCCAACTCCTGTCCAAGATGGCTACAAGTCCCCACGCCTATACCTGATGTCGATCAGCCGATGGCCCCGGGCCCGCGCTGATCATCCAGTGGATAGGGGAGCAACGTGGGGGAAGACCAGACCGGCGTGGATCGGCACGTCCTGGAGGACGTCGCCAAGGCGGCCTTGGGCCGGGCGGCGACCGGTGAGCAGGAGGACGCCTGGGAGATCCGCACCCGCAGGCCGTGGACGTATGTGACTCCGGCAGGCGCGGCGAACCGGGCGCAGGGTTGGAAGCTGCACGTCTCGGCGACGCCGCTGTCGGCGCCGGTGGTGCTGGCGCGCGCGGTGGAGGTGCTGGCGCGGCACCGCTGCTCGTTCAAGTTCGCCGCGACGCTGGCCGAGCTGTCCGGCCTGGTGGCCAGGGAGCAGGACCGCGGGTCGGTGGGCAAGTTCATCACCGTCTACCCGCCCGACGACCGGGCGGCGACCGTGATCGCCGAGGAGCTGCACGCCGCCACCCTGGGCCTGCCCGGGCCGCCCATCCTGTCCGATCGCGCGTACAAGCCGGGCAGCCTGGTCCACTACCGCTACGGGGTGTTCTCCGCGCCCTCCGCGCTGGACAACGACGGCTCCTACGCCTCGCGGCTGACCGCCCCCGACGGCACCCAGGTGACCGACAAGCGCAACGCCTGGTACTCGCCGCCCCCGTGGGCGCCCTGCCCCTTCGAGTCGGGCAAGGCTCCGGTACGGGTGGCCGCGCCGCAGGCGGTGCTGCTGGCCGACCGGTTCGTGGTGCGCCAGGCCGTACGGCACAACGCCAAGGGCGGGGTCTTCCTGGCCGAGGACCGCGACACCGGCGGGAACGTGATCGTCAAGCAGGCCCGGCCGCACGTCGGCGCCAGGATGAACGGACATGACGAGCGCGACGCGCTGCGCCACGAATGGCGGATGCTCGACCTGTTCGGGCCGCTCGGCGTCACGGCGCGCAAGGTGACGCTGTTCGACAAGGACGACAACCTGTTCCTGGTCCAGGAGCGCATCGAGGGGACCGTGCTCACCGTCTGGGCCGGCGAGCGCGGAGCCGAGGGCCCGGACCCGCGCCGGCGCGAAACGGTGCTGGGCCTCGTGGGGCGCCTGGTCGAGCTGGTGGCGACGGTCCACGAGCGCGGCCACATCGTGCGCGACCTGACCCCGAACAACATCATCGTCACCGAGGGCGGCGACTGCCGGCTGATCGACCTGGAGACCGCGGCGAGGCCCGGCACCCTGGTCGGGCGCACCCACACCCCCGGCTACGCGCCGCCGGAGCAGGAGAACTCCCCCGCCCTCGGGCCCTGCCCCGGCGTCGAGGTGGACCTGTACGCGCTGGGCGCGACGGTGTTCTACCTGGCCACCTCCTGCCAGCCGATGCTGGTCAAGGATCAGGACGAGCACGCCAGACCGTGGGACTCCCGGGTGCGCACGCTGGTCGACGTGGCCGTCGCCGGCGATCCCGTGGCCACCGAGCTGGCTCCCATGATCTTGGGGTTGATGGCGGAGGATCCCGCCCGGCGGTGGGACCTGGCCAGGGTCCGTACGTTCCTGGACGGCCTGACCACCGGCCCGGAGGCGGGGAACGGTTACCGGCTCGCCACGGCCGACCAGGACCGGCTGCTGCACGACGGGCTGGCGCACACCCTGCGCACCATGGGCGGGGACGCGCGGCTGTGGCCCAGCACCGGGTACGGCGCCACCGCCGACCCCTGCGGCGTGCAGTACGGCGCGGCCGGCGTGCTCCAGCTGATGGCCTCCGTGATGAGGACCTCCCCCCAGGAATCCCTCGCGACCGCCCTGCGCGACGGCGCGAACTGGATGATCCACCGCCTCGCGGGCGAACACCGCCCCTCGCCGGGGCTGTACTTCGGCCGGGCCGGCATGGCCTGGGCCCTGTACGAGGCGGGCGCGGCGCTCGACGACCACGACATCCGCTCGGCGGGCCTGGACCTCGCCCTCGACCTGCCCGTCAGCTGGCCGAACCCGGACATCTGCCACGGCCTGGCCGGGACCGGGACGGCGCTGCTACATCTGTGGAACGCCACCGGCGACACGAGATTCCGCGACCGGGCGAGCGACTGCGCCGACGAGCTCCTCAAGGTCGCGCAGCGCACCCCCGACACGGTGCTGTGGCCCATCCCCAAGGACTTCGACTCCGCGCTGGCGGGCGTCGTGCACTACGGCTTCGCCCACGGCGTCGCTGGGATCGGCGCGTACCTGCTGGCCGCCGGCGTCGCGCTCGGGCGCGAGGACTGCCTGGAGACCGCCGTCGCGGCGGGCCGTACCCTGCTGGACGCGGTCGACTACCACGGTGAGGCGGCCTGGTGGGGGGAGGGCCCGCACGGTGGGGCGAAGATGCCCCACTGGTGCAACGGATCCTCGGGGATCGGAACGTTCCTGGTGCGCCTGCACACGGTCACCGGCGACTGGGACGCGCTGGAGGTGGCCAGGGCCGCCGCCAGGGCGGTGCACGGCCACCGGCTGCGCTCCGGCACCGCGGCCTGCCACGGCCTGGCCGGAGACGGGCAGTTCCTGCTGGACCTGGCGGAGCTGGCCGACGATCCGATCTACCACGAGCAGGCCGAGGAACTGGCCGCCGTGCTGTGGACGCGCGCCACCGTGCGCGACGGGCTGCTCGTGGTGCCCGACGAGAACGCCCTTGAGGTGACGTTCGGCTGGAACACCGGGCTGGCCGGGGTGCTCGCCTTCCTGTGGCGGCTGCGCCACGGCGGTCCCCGCCCGTGGATGGTCTCCGACGAGGTGGCCGCGCGATGAGCACCGTCACCACCCTGCCCACGGAACTCAGGCGGATCAGCTTCCGGTTCTCCGGCAACGGGCGCCATGCCTCCTGCCTGGCCGCGTACGGCCGTGACAAGCTCATGCCGGAGCTGTGGGACCTCACCGGTCCCGCGCCGCGGCCCCGCCTGTTACCCACCCGCGAAGGCGAGACCTCCTGGACGCTCCCGCTCCCGACCGGGGACGGCGACGTGCTGCTGTGCCGCCACGGCAAGGGGTCGGCGCGGTTGCTGCTCGCCGTCCCCGGCCCGGACGGGGCGCCGGCCGAGGAGTACGAGCTGCTCACCCCTCGCAGCGGAGGGCTCAGGCTGGTCGCCGGTGTCGCGCCGGGCACCGCCGCTCTGCTGTTCGAGAGCGGCGCGGACGGACGCACCACGGTGTGGCGCGTGTCGGGGCGCGCCGAGGCTCCCGAGCAGGTCGCCAGGCTGACCGGTGCGGTCGGCGGGGGAGTCTGGCTCGACGAGGACGGCCGGCGGCTCGCGCTGGCCCGCCCCGAGCCAGGTGCCAGCGGCACCCTCGTCCTCGACCTCGCCACCGGTCTTCTGACGGCACTCGACGGGCTGGCGGACGGCGAGCACCTGCTCATGGCCGCGCCGCGCACGGGCGTGCTGCTCACCGCGGCACAACGCGATGGAGCGTTCCGGCTCGGCGTCCGGCACCGCGACGACCCGGCGCCGACGGCGTTCCCCGAGCGGCTGAACCGCGTCGAGGGCACCGTCGCACCGCTGACCCTGGACCCCGACGGGCGGCACCTGGCCCTGTCGGTCGTCCGCCGCAGCCGCTCCGACCTGCTGCTGCACGACCTCGTGGCGGACACCGCCGTCGAGGCCGAGCTGCCGGCCGGGACGTTGCAGCCGCTGGCGCGCTGGACCACCGGCGGGCTGCACCTGCTGCACAGCACGCCGGACCGCCCGCTCGGCGTGATCACCCTGACCGATCCGCTCCGGCCCCGGGCGCGGGCCGCCGCCGAGGAGCACGCGGGCGGCTGGGCACCGGCCCGTACGGTGGACCACCAGGGCCCGGCCGGGCCGATCGAGGCCATCGTGTACGGCGACCCGGTGACGAGCGAGCAGGTCGTCCTGGCGCTGCACGGCGGCCCGGAAGCCGCCTGGCCCTTCGGGTTCGACCCGCTGTTCCAGCGGATGGCCGCGGCGGGCATGGCGGTGGTCGCGCCCAACCAGCGGGGGAGCACCGGCTACGGCGCCGCGCACCGCGACGCCATCCACAGCGCGTGGGGCGGCCCCGACCTGGCGGACGTCCTGCAGCTCGGGCGCACGCTGGCCGACGCGCGCGGCCCGGGCCGGCAACGGCCCATGCTGTACGGCATCAGCTACGGCGCCTACCTGGCCCTGCTGGCCGCCGCCGCGGAGCCGGACCTGTGGACCAGGGCCGCGGTCATCGCGCCGTTCCTGTCCGGGCGGGAGCTGTACCAGGACGGGGCGCAGCGCGTACGCACGCTGCTCGATCGGCTCGGCGGCTGCGCGGAGGCGGACGACGAGCTCGGCCCGCGCGACCTGGCCCGGCTGGCGGACCGGATGCGCCTGCCGATCATGATCATCCACGGCCTGCAGGACTCGATCATCCCGGTCACTCACTCCCGGCGGTTGCACGGCCGGCTGCTGGCGGCCGGTCACCCGGTGCCACCGGTCTACCTGGAGATCCCCGTGGCCGACCACGACCCGCTGGCCTCCGGAGACGGACACCTGGTCACCGGCCTGCTCATCGACTTCCTGAGCGGCAGGCCCGTCACCGCCTAGCGGGTGCTCACAGACTCCGGCCCGTCGACGCGGGCCGGTACTCCACGCCGTCTCGAAACGAGCGGCAACCACCCAAGAAAGGAGAACGCGATGGAAATCGACATCAAGGCCCTGGACATGCTGCCGGCCGCCGAGGAGGCCGCGCTGTGGCCCTGTCTCATCACCTGCGAGGTCAAGACCTGCAAGGACAGTTGCTGGGTCACCATCTGACGAAAAATCCCCATTACTGAAGGAGAGAACACCATGGAAATCGACATCAAGGCTCTCGACATGCTGCCGGCCGCCGAGGAGACCTCGCTGTGGCCCTGCGTCATCACGTGCTTCATCTCGTGCAAGAACGACAGCTGCTGGATCACCGTCTGATGGAAATCGACATCAAGGCCCTGGACATGCTCCCGGCCGCAGAAGAGTCCTGGCTGTACCCCTGCACGCTGAGCTGCTTCGGCGTGACGTGCGAGGGCGATGAGACCTGTTTCATCACCCTCAGCCTGTCCTAGTGAAATCCCCGGGCCACCGCCGCCGGCGGTGGCCCGCCGGGTCCGTCGAGAGAGGAGCGTAAGGATGTCGGATCCCGTGGCAGGCACCGCCGGGGAGCGGGTGACGCACGAGCACGGCGACCGCCTGCTCGCCTCTCTCGCACGGCGCGCCTGGCGGCCGCTGGCGGTGGTCACCGCCGCGACCGCCGCCGCCTCGGCCGCGACACTGGCCATGCCCGCCCTGCTGGCCGCCGCGGTGGACAGGGTGCTCGCGGGCGAGGACGTGCTCGCCGCGGCGGCGCGGCTGGCCCTGGTCCTGGCCGTCATGACGCTCGCCGATCTGGTGTGCCACGTCGCGGGCGCCGCGGCCAACGCCTCGGCGACCTCCAGGCTGCGCCTGCGGTTCACCGGCCACATCCTGCGCCTCGGCGTCGGGGAGGCCCGCCGGTTCCCGACCGGGGAGCTGGCCAACCGGCTCGTGAGCAACACCGCCGGGGCCGGGCAGGTCCCGCTGGCCCTGCTGGACACCGCCGCCGGGCTCGTCACCGCGGCGGGCGGCATCACCGCGCTCTTCCTCATCGACTGGCGCACCGGGCTCGCTTTCGTGGCCGGCCTGCCCGTCGCGCTCGTGATCATCCTCATGTTCGTCTCCCGGATGTCCGGGTTGTACGACCGCTACCAGGAGACGCAGGGCCGGCTGGCGGCGCGGCTCACCGACACCCTGGCGGGCATCCGTACCGTGCGGGCCTCCGGCACCGCCGACCGCGAGATCGCCCGCGTGCTCACCCCGCTGCCCGAACTGTCCGAGACCGGGCACGCCCTGTGGCGGGCCCAGGCCCGTGGCGGGTGGCGGATCGGCCTGGTGCTGCCGCTCATGGAGGTGGCGGTCCTCGCCGTGGCGGGCCTCGGCGTCGTGGCCGGCCGCCTCGAACCCGGGCAGCTGCTGGCCGTGGCCGGGTACGCCACGCTGGGCCTGTCGTTCATCGAACACGTGGACGCGGTGATGAGCGTGGCGCAGGCCCGCTCGGCGGCGCGGCGGGTCTCGCAGGTGCTCGCTCTGCCCACCCAGACCCTCGGTACGCGCCCGGCCCCCGAAGGCCCCGGCACGTTGTCGTTCCGCGGCGTCACCGTCACGCGGGACGGCGCCCGGCTGCTCGACGGGCTCGACCTGGAGCTTCCCGCAGGATCCCTGACCGCCGTCGTCGGGCCGTCCGGCGCGGGAAAGACGACGCTGGCCATGGTGGCGGGCAGGCTGCTGGACCCCGACCGCGGGCAGGTGCTGCTCGACGGCCGGCCCCTGGCCGAGCTCGCCCCCGACGCGCTGCGCGACGTCGTCGCCTACGCCTTCGAACGCCCCGCGCTCCTCGGCGGTGACCTGGCCTCGGCCATCGCCTACGGGCGGCCCGGGGCCAGCCTTGCCGCCGTACAGGAGGCCGCCGCGTCCGCTCGCGTCGACGACGTCATCCGCCGGCTCCCCCAGGGGTACGACACCCCGGCCGCGGGCGCGCCGCTGTCCGGCGGCGAGCTCCAGCGCCTCGGCCTGGCCCGCGCGCTCGTACGGCGCGCCCGGGTGACCGTGCTCGACGACGCCACCTCCAGTCTCGACACCGCGACCGAGGCTCAGGTGACCCGCACCCTCGTGGACGGGATGCGCGGACGCACCCGCCTGGTCGTCGCGCACCGGGCGACGACCGCCGCCCACGCCGACCTGGTCGTCTGGCTCGAGAACGGCCGGATCAGCGCTCAGGGCACACACCGGGAGCTCTGGAACGACCCGTCCTACCGAGCCCTGTTCGCCGCCGATGAAAACAGTGGAAAGGAGGAGGCGTGTCCGGTGCTTCGCTGACCCCGCTCCTGGGGCCGCGCACGCTCAGCGCGCCGCGTCTGCTGCTGGCCCTGCTCCGGCCGCGCAAGCGCCCGCTGGCGGTCGCCCTGGCCCTGTCCGCCGTCGAATCGGCTCCGACGCTGCTGTCCGGGCTGCTCATCGCCGCCGCCATCGACCGCGGGTTCCTGGCGGGGCGGCCGGGGACCGGACTCGCCCTGCTCGGGCTGCTGGCCGCCGTCATGTCGCTCAAGGCGGTGGCCACCCGGTTGACGCTCCCCGTCCTGGCCAAGGTCGTCGAACCGCTGCGCGACGACCTCGTACGGGCCGTCGTCACCGCCACGGTGACCCGCGCGGCCGGCGGCGCCGAACCGCCCGACACCGCCGCCGTCAACCGGCTCACCGCGCAGGTGGAAACGGTGCGGAACCTGGTGTCCGCCCTGCTGCGCAGCAGCCGCCAGCTCGGCATGTCGTTGATCGCCGCGCTGGTGGGGCTGCTGGCCCTCTCTCCGCCGGCGGCCGCCATCGCCGTGGGACCGGTGGTGCTGGCCCTGGCCGTGTTCGCCTGGCTGCTGCGTACGCTGGCGAGCCGGCAACGCGCGCTGATCCTGGCCGACGAGCGGCTCACGGCCGAGGCCACCCCGATCCTGTCCGGACTGCGGGACGTCGCCGCCTGCGGAGCCCACGACCAGGCCCGCGCGACGGTGGACGCCGCGGTCTCCGCGCAGGTGGCGGCCACCATGTCGATGGCCTGGGCGGGCACCGGCCGGCGGCTGGTCGTCACGCTCGGCGTCCACGTCCCGCTGCTCGTCCTGCTGATCGCCGCCCGTCCGCTGGTCGACGGCGGCCACCTGAGCGCGGGAGAGGTCATCGGCGCGGTGACCTACCTGGCCACCGGGCTCGACCCGGCGTTGCGCATGCTCATCAGCACGGTCGGCGGGTGGGGAGTGGCCCTCGCCGTCACGCTGCGCAGGATCGCCGAGTCCGTCACCGTGCCGGCGGGCTCCCCGCGGACCGGGACCGGGCCCGGGCCCGGCCCGCTCGGGCACCGGCTCGACGCCGAACGGCTGACCTTCGGTTACGCGGCCGAGGCGACACCGGTCGTACGCGACCTCGACCTCACGATCCCCGAAGGGGAGCACCTGGCCGTGGTCGGCCCGAGCGGCGCGGGCAAGTCCACCCTGTCGATGTTGCTGACCGGGCTCCTGCCACCGACCGGCGGCCGGATCCTGCTCGGCGGACTCCCGCTCGACGAGACTCCGGAACACCGCCTGCGCACGATGATCGCCCTCGTGCCCCAGGAGGCGTACGTCTTCGCCGGAACCGTCCGCGAGAACCTGGCCTACCTCGGCGCGGACACCGATGCGCGGCTGCGGGCGGCGGCCGCCGCCGTGGGAGCCCTGCCGCTGGTCGAACGGCTCGGCGGGCTCGACGCCGTCATCGAGGAGCCCTCCTCGCTCTCCGCCGGGGAGAAGCAGCTCATCGCCCTGGCCCGCGTGCACGCCTCGCCCGCGCGGACCGTCGTGCTGGACGAGGCCACCTGCCACCTCGACCCGGCCGCCGAGCAGCGCGCCGAGGAGGCGTTCGCCGGACGCGACGGCACGCTCGTCGTCATCGCGCATCGCATCAGCTCCGCCATGAGAGCGCGGCGCGTCCTGCTGATGGACGGCGGCACCACGACCGCCGGAACGCATCAGGAACTGCTCACCCAATCCCCCCTGTACGCCGACCTGGTCGGCCACTGGCGCACGAACGAGAAAAGGACCATGCCATGAGCATCCCGAACGGGCCCAGCGACATCGTCTGGGACGTCACCTACGCCTGCCCGCTGCGATGCGTGCACTGCTACTCCGAGTCCGGCAGGCGGCCGGCCCGGCAGCTGGACCACGACGAGATGCTCAAGGTCGCCGACGCGATCGTCTCCTTCGGCCCGCGGGCGGTGGAGTTCGCCGGCGGCGAGCCGCTGCTGGTCAGAGGCATCACCGAAGTCGCCGGGCGGCTCCGCGAAGCGGGGGTGGGCGTCAACGTCTACACCGGCGGATGGACGCTCGACCGCCGCTCGGCCGAGGAGGTGACCCGGGTCTTCTCCCGGATCACCGTGAGCGTCGACGGGGCCGACGCCGAGGTGCACGATCGGATCCGCGGGCGGGCCGGTTCGTTCGAGCGGGCGATGAACGCGCTGACCCTGCTGAACGACCTCTCGGAGGAGCGGGTGGCGAACGGCCTCGACCCGGTCGAGTTCGGGGTCGACTACGCGGTCCTGCGGTCCAACCTCCACCAGCTGGAGGAGTTCTGCCGCACGGTCGCCCCTCGCTTCCCGTACCTGCGCTTCCTCACCTTCGCCGCCGCGGTGCCGTCCGGGCTCGCGAGCCGGCAGGGGTTCGCCGATCACGAGCTGCTGAGCTTCGACCAGCTGCGCACGCTGGTGAGCGGCGAGCACGTCGAACGCCTGCGCTCCCTCGCACCCCGCCAGGTGCAGGTGGCGACGTCGGACAACATGGTCCTGATGATGCATCCGAACGCCCTGCGCCGCTACGGTTTCCCGCTGCTGCAGGTGGAGCCGGACGGCGAGGTGCGCGCGATGCCGATCTACGAGGGCACCGTCGGCAGCCTCCTCACCGAGGACGCCGGCACGCTGTGGCAGCGCGCGGTGGAAAGGTGGAGCGACCCCGTGGTGGTGGAGGCCCTGTCGGCGGTTCGGTCGATGGACGACTGGGCCGAGGCGACCCGGCGCATCGACTACCACTTCGGCACCGACGAGGTCCGCCGCCGCATCGACCGCCGCCCGTCGCTGGTCCCGGCACCGGCAGGGAGGTGACAGGCGTCAGGCCACGGGGTGCGGTGCGGTGCGGGGCCGGGCGGCCAGCAGGTGGTCGATGAGCGCGAGCAGCACGTCGCGGGCCGCCGTCCGGTCGCGGGCGTCGCAGAGCACCAGCGGCACCTGCGGGTCGAGGTCGAGCGCCTTGCGGATCTCCTCGGGCGTCCGGTCCTTGACGCCGTGGAAGCAGTTGACGCCGACGACGAAGGGGATGCCGCGGCTCTCGAAGAAGTCGATCGACGCGAAGCTCACGTCCAGCCGCCGGGTGTCGACCAGGACGACCGCGCCCATCGCCCCGTGCACCAGGTCGTTCCACATGAACCAGAAGCGTTCCTGCCCGGGGGTGCCGAACAGGTAGAGCACCAGCTCGCGGTTGATGGTGATGCGCCCGAAGTCCAGCGCGACGGTGGTGGTGGACTTGCCGCTCACGCCGTCCAGATCGTCGACGCCGACGCTGGCGTGGGTGAGGTACTCCTCCGTACGCAGTGGGGCGACCTCGCTCACCGCGCCGACCATGGTCGTCTTCCCGACGCCGAACCCGCCGGCGATCAGGATCTTCACCGCCAGGGGAGCGTCGTCCCCTTGGTCAGAGCTTGCGTAAGCCATCCCTCACCGCCTCAAGAATTGTCACATCGGGAAGACCGCCGCCCGCCTGGGCGAAGGCCAGCGGTGGCCGGGCCCGCATCTGACCGTTCTCGATCAGGTCGCCAATGAGGATCTTGGTCACTGACACCGGGAGGTTCAGCGCCGAGGCGACTTCGGCCACCGCCAGCGGCCGCTCGCACAAGGCGAAGATGGTGCGGTGCTCCGGCTGCATTCGCCGCAGCCCGCGTCCGGTCTGCGAGGAGACGCCGGAGAGCGAGGTCACCAGCGTGATCAGCGTGAGGTCGTCCCGTTCTGGGGCGGTCCGTCCGCCGGTGATCGTGTAGGGGCGGACAAGGGACTCGTCGGCGTCATCGTCGTCGAACCCCTCGGTCCAGTGCTTCATCCGCGTCTCCCCGCGTCATCGGCCTGCGGGGTACGCGCGTCGGTGCCCAGCTTCTGGCCGACCTGCTGGACGAGGGTGTGCATCGCGACGCTCATCAGCTCGGCGTCCACCTCCTGGGAGGCGACCACGGCCAGATGGGTGCCGCGGCCGGCGGTCGTGATGAACAGCCACAGCTCGGCCATCTCGATGATGACCTGCTGCACCGGTCCGCCGCTGAAGAGCTGCCCCACGCCGCGAGCCAGGCTCTGCTGGCCGGTGGCGATCGCGGCGAGGCGTTCTGCGTCCGAGCGCTCGATGGTCCGGGACCGGCTGATCACCAGGCCGTCGTCGGACAGCACGATGGCGTGCCGGGTGCCCGCGACCTGATCGACCAGACCGTCCAGAAGCCAGTCCAGGTCTGCGTTGGTGGCGGTGGTTCGCTGCGTCATCATCGATCTTCCGTCGTGGGTGAGCCGGGCGCGGGGGGTCCGTCCGGCCGGGGCTGGAAGGCGTCATCACCGGTCCGGCGCCTGCGAGACTGCCTCTGGAACGCGCCGATTGTCGCACTGGATCGGCCGGGCTGCTCGCGTGGGGCCCAGGCCTCCTGCTCGGTCTGTTCGTCCCCGTTCGCCGGGACCTTGAGCTCGGTGACCAGGCTGGCCTGGCGCACCCGCTGGGGCAGCGGCCGGCGGGCGGACGGTGGGAGCGCGTCGTCCGGGATTCCGGTGGGCGCTGTCACGTACGCCATCGCGCGTCCCCTGGAGCGGGTCGGCAACTGCCCGTCCGCCGGTTCCTCCTGCGGGCGAGGCTCCGGACGGGCCGCCTCCGGGGCCGGGGCGGTCTCCTCGGGCACCGCCCGCGGACGGTCCACCACCAGCGCTTCCGGGAGCAGCACGATGACCCGGGTGCCGCCGAAGGCCGACGACCGCAGCTCCACCTGGAGGCCCAGGCTCGCGGCGAGCCGGGCGACCACGTACAGGCCGAGCCGGACGTCGTCGGCGTGGGTCATCACGTCGAGCTGCGGCGGCGACTTCATCAGGGCGTTGGCGGCGGCGTACTGCTCGGCCTCCATGCCCAGGCCGCGGTCCTCGATCTCCACGGCGACGCCCCGGCTGACCGGTGCGGCCCGCACCTCGACGGGGGTCATCGGCTTGGAGAAGGTGGTGGCGTTCTCCATGAGCTCCGCCAGGACGTGGACGAGCGGTCCCACCGCGCGCTCGCTCACCCAGGACTCGCCCTCGACGTCGATCGAGATCCGCCGGTAGTCCTGGACCTCGCCCTGCGCGGCGCGCAGCACGTCGAGCAGGTGCACCGGCTTGCGCCAGCGGCGCTGCGGCTGCCCGCCGCCGAGGATCACCAGGTTCTCCTCGTAGCGGCGCAGCCGGGCGGTGAGGTGGTCCAGGTCGAACAGGCCCTCCAGCACCTCGGGGTCCTCGTGCTTGCGTTCCAGCTCGTCGAGCTTCTTCAGCTGCAGGCCGATGAGGATCTGGGTACGGCGGGCGATGCGCTGGAGCATGCGCTGGAAGCCGCGGTGCTGTTCGGCCTGCCGCACGGCGGTGAAGACCGCGCTGCGGCTGGCCAGGTTGAGGGCATGCCCCAGCTCGCCGAGCTCGTCGGGGGTGGGCTTGAGCATGTGGATTTCCGCGTCCACGTCGACGTCCTCGCCGCGCTCCAGCCGGGCGACCACCTTGGGCAGCCGCTCCTGGAGCTCCTGGGCGTCCTCGCGGAGGTGGAGGATGCGCCGGCGAAGAATGGAGGTGAGACGCCAGCTGGTGAAGATCACCAGGCCCAGGGCGAGCAGGCCCACGCTGGTGACGCTGATGAAGATGACGAAGAGCATGCCGGCGTGGTCGTAGCCGACCTTGCTGACGTCGGCGAGCCGGAGCCGCAGGAGCTGCGTCACCTGCTCGGTGACCGTGTCCACCGAGGAGCGCCACTCGGTGCTGTCCCCGCGCAGGGTCACCTGGTTGCCGCCCGAGGGGGTCAGCCGCTCCTCCAGCGCGGTCATGGCCGTCCACGCCTTGCCGGTGATCAGCGTCTCGTACCGCTTCTCGTCGCCGATGAGGCTCGGGATCACCTGGGAGCGCATGAGGTGCTTCCTGGTGCCGGCAGCGTCGGTGACGAGGCCGTACTCGTCCCTCGTCAGGTGCCCCGACTTCCAGCCGCGGGCCAGGACGGCGTCCTCGTGGCCGATCAGGTTGACGACCCAGAACAGGTCGACCAGGGTCTGCGCGCTGCTGTTCACCTCGCCCTCGTCGGTGTGGCTGAGGACGGTCAGCACGCGCAGGTCCGACTCGATGACCCCGCTGTAGTAGTCGAACGCCTTCTGCGGGCTGGCCCAACCGGCGTCCACCGCCCGGCGCTGCTCGTCGAGGAGGTTGAGGCTGCGGTCGGTACGGGAGATGGCGTCGCCGAGCCCCTCCGGCCCCTTGGCGGTGTCCAGGGCCGTCAGGGGACGGAAGGCGCTCATGGCCTGGTCGGTCACCGCGCGCTGCTTGGCGAGCTTGCCCGCCGCGGCGCCACCGGGGTCGGCCTGCGTCTCCGCGGTGAGCAGCCGTTCCTTGTCGAGGCTGAAGAACAGGTCGGACGCGGGAGCGCCGACGGTCTTGGTGGCCAGATCCATCTGGGCCTTCTCGGCCCGCCACTGGGAGGACAGCTGGAACATGCCCGAGGCCAGCAGCGGGGTGAAGGTCAGGCTCGGCACGAACACGATGATGAGCAGCACCGTACGCAGGGGCAGCCGGCGGGCACCGGCCAGCCGTCGCGGCTGGGACGACGCGCTCCCGTCGCCCACGGTCTCCGTCCGCCGTCGCCCGGCCCTGCCCCATCCAGCCACGTGGAGGACACTCTCCTCACCAATCGGTGACAATCACCCAACTAGGCGATTGGTGCCTGATAGTAGCCATACGGCAGTTGAGTCGAAAGCCCCGCTTTCCCGGGCTTTGCCGCCCCCGGCGTGGGCCGGGGGCGGCGGCGGGTTCACCTGTAGCCGGCGGCGACGATGTTGGCCTGCACCGCGTTCTCGGTGGCGTCCGTCGGATAGCCGGAGGTCATCACGCCCTCGTAGAAGGTGCCGGCGGAGCCGTGGCTGTTGTCGCCGCCGATGCCGAGGATGATGGCCCCTTCCTTCTTCATCGGGTTGTAGCCCGCGACGTTGGGACGTGCCCCGTTGTAGTAGGTGGACAGGTTGCCCGACTGCGCGTTGCCGGCCCGGATCGACCAGTGGTTCGGCTCGCCTTTCACGATGGCGGTCAGGTAGCGGTGGTTGACGGTCGGGTCGTTGGCGTTGTAGCCCGGGTTCACCCCGGAGAACAGGCCGTTCTCCAGGTCGGCCATGACCCAGGGGCCGTTGCCCGTGCCGTAGCCCCAGACCTTGATGTTGCCGAAGTAGATGGCCTCCATGGTGCCGTTGCCGTTGTCGCGGCTGTTGGTCTCGGCGTTGCCGTAGTCGAAGCAGCAGCCGCCGTTGTAGTGCGTGCCGTCGAAGATGGCGTACATGCCTTCCGGCTGGTCTCCCCTGGCCACGCCGTTGGTGTTGTTGTTGCGGTAGCCGGTGCCGGGGGCCACGTAGACGCCGTACGCCTTGTGGCCGTTGACCGTGGTCGGCGCCGCGGTCGCGTTCGCGAGGTTGTCGTATCCGCCCGGGGCCGGGCCGGGGAAGCCGCCGGGAGGCGCCTGGGTGAGGTGGTTACCGCGGCCGGACTGGTCGTAGATGACGGTGATGAGGCAGGTCGTGCCGGCGCAGAACGAATCCTGCGTGGCGGCGTTGGCGTATCCGCCCGCGCTCAGGACGCCGATGTTCTGAGTGGCGTTGTCCGAAGAGCGCCGTACCTGGTAGAGCGAGCCGTTGTAGGAGGCGTACAGGGCGCGGGTCGTGCTGTGCGCCGCCACGCACGGTGTGCCGCCCGCGGCGTAGATGTCGCACGGCTGGTTCGACGACGGCGGCGGCGTGACGGTGGGGGTGGGAGTGGGGGTGGAGACGCCGCCGGTGCAGGTGACGCCGTTCAGGGCGAAGCTCGACGGCACCGGGTTGGAGCCGCTGTACGCCCCGTTGAACCCGAAGCCGGTGCTGCCGCCGCTGGGGATGCCGGCGTTGTAGCTGACGTTGGACACCGTGACCTGGGAGCCGGACTGGGTGTAGGTGCCGTTCCACAGCTGGGTGATGGTCTGACCGGCGGGGAACGCCCAGGTCAGCTTCCAGCCGTTGATCGGGTCACCCAGATTGTTAACGCTAACATTTGCGCCGAAGCCGCCGGGCCACTGGTTGGTCACCGTGTAGGTGACCTGGCAACCGGCTGCGACGGCCGACGCGACGTGCGTTCCGGCCAAACCAACACCGGCCGTCAACAGCGCGGCGACGGCCGCGGCCGACAGTTTCCACCGTCGGCGGAAAGAGCTGACATGTCGCACTGGTGTTTTCCCATTCTCCGAGAGGTGGTCGAGCCGACGGTCCTCGGCGGGGAGCGATTAGTCAATGAGCCCGGTCCCCCTCGATTCCGGATCCCCGCTGACCTGGGGCTCGGTAACTCGGGGAACCGGTCGGAGGGGAAACTTTCATCCGTTTCTTCGGCAACGATCGGTAGATCGCTCGGGGCTGCTGTGGCGGATGCGCTCAAACACAAAAATCGTGATTACATATGACGCTTGGGCTTTGACGTGCTATTTGCGATTAACGAGGTAACTGAGAATATCTGTATGGGTATGTCCGGTTCCATCTGAGTGTCCGCTGAAACGGCGGATGCCAGGTTCCGGACCGATCTATCCATGAACGGAAACGAGACACGTGAACACCAACAGTCGGCGGACGCAAGGGCGGCTCGCAGCACTAGCTATCACCGGCGCGGTCGCCGGTGTCATGCTCCTTCCACTGGGCCAGGGGGTGGCCTCCGCGAGCGCGGCCGGCGGCCCGCCGGCACCGCGTAAGGTGACCCGCGTGGTGCAGCAGGCCGCGCCGAGGGTCGTCAGCCACGAGAAGCCCGTCTTCATTCCTCGGTTCATCCGGCAGGGGCGCGAGCGCGTCTTCGTCGACGTGGAGAACCGCAACCGCAACCTCAACAGGCACGAGCGCCGGCGCGAGCACCGCCACCACGAGCACCAGGACAATCACAAGAACGATGGCACCTGGACCGACAACTCCGCCACCGAGACCCCGGAGTGGTCGGAAGACACCTCGGCGGAGTGAGGGGTCCTTCCGCTGAGACCGCGGCCGGCGCCAGGTGAGAATCGTTCGCGCCTGCTCGGTGACGGTGGACGATATCGGCGTCGAGGAACAATGGAGCGGTTTATTCCATTGTTCCCGACGCCGAACTCGGCGTTAGGCTTCGGTCGTATGGATGTGATCTCTCCTCCCAAGCTGAACGCAGGCGACGTCGTACGAGTGGTGGCCCCGGCCATGTCCCGCGCGATGGTCATGGAGCACGACCACACCGACCTCATCAGGTCCCGGTTCGCCGAGTTCGGCCTGACGCTCTCCTACGGCGCCCATGTCGATGAGCGGGACGCGTTCGACTCGTCCAGCGTCGCCTCGCGGGTCGCCGATCTGCACGAGGCCTTCGCGGACCCGTCGGTGGCGGCGATCCTGACGGTCATCGGCGGCTACAACTGCAACGAACTCCTGCCGTACCTGGACTGGGAGCTGATCCGCGCCAACCCGAAGATCTTGTGCGGCTACTCCGACATCACCGCCCTGCAGAACGCCATCCTCGCCCGCACCGGGCTGGTCACCTACTCCGGTCCGCACTGGTCGACGTTCGGGATGCGGGATCACTTCGAGGAGACGCTGCGCTGGTTCACCTCGGTCATGTTCGACACCGCTCCGGTCGCGCTGACCCCGGCGGTGCGGTGGACCGACGATCTCTGGTTCCTCGACCAGGACAAGCGCGAACCGATCCCCAACGAGGGATGGTGGCCGCTGCGGCCCGGCACCGCCGAGGGACGCATCGTCGGCGGCAATCTGTGCACACTGAACCTGCTGGCGGGCACCCCGTACATGCCATCCCTCGACGGCGCGATCCTGATCGTCGAGGACGACTTCGAGTCGCACCCGGCGAAGTTCGCCCGTGACCTGACCTCACTGCTGCAGCTTCCCGACGCCCCGAAGATCCGAGGACTGGCTGTCGGACGGTTCCAGCAGGCCAGCCGCATGTCCCGGCCGCTGCTGGAACAGATCATCGCCACCCAACCGGTGCTGAGCCGCGTCCCCGTCCTGGCCAACATCGACGTCGGCCACACCAACCCCCTGGCCACCTTCCCGGTCGGCGGCCAGGCCCGGCTCGCCGTCACCGACACCGAGTCGGACCTGACGCTGCTCCGCCACTGACGCCCGGATCAATGTGCGGGGCGGAGGGCGAAGACGGCCAGCGCGGCGGCGATCAGGAAACCGAGGCCGCCGACGGCGACGTCGGCGTGCAGGCCCGCCACGAGACCGCCGCCCGCGACCAGCGTGCCGACCAGCGCCACCCCGATCGCGCTGCCGGTCTGACGGGCGGCGTTGAACACCGCGGAGGCCGCCCCGCCGAGCTCGGGCGGCGCCGCCTCCATGATCGCCGCGGTGGCGGCCGGCATCGTGAAACCGGTCCCGAAGCCGGTGAGCATCAGCGGTACGACCAGCGCCCAGTAGCTCGTGCCGGCGTCGGCCGGCAGCCAGCTCAGCAGCCCGATGCCGCCGATGACCAGCCCGTACGCCATCGGCGGGCGCGGCCCGGTGCGCGCGGCGACCCAGCCGCTCAGCGGCGAGGCGATCGGCGGCATCAGGGCCATCGGCAGCATCGCCAGCCCGGTCGCCATCGCGTCGAGGTGGCGTACCTGCTGGAAGTACAGCGGCACGACGAACAGCAGGCCGTAGAAGCCGAGGTTGAGCAGCACGCCGATGGCGGCCGAGGCGGAGAAGCGGCGGCTCGCGAACAGCTCCAGCGGCAGCATCGGCGCGCTCGCCCGGCGTTCGAGCAGCAGGAACGCCGGCAGCGCGAGCACGAACAGAGCAAGCCCGCCCAGCACCACCGGCGAGGTCCAGCCGCTCGCGCCGGCCTCGATCAACGCCGCGGTCAGCCCGGCCAGGCACAACGCCCCGGCCACCTGCGCCGGCACGTCCAGCCCCCTGCGCCCCATGCCCCGCCCTGCCCGGCCGGGGACGTGCCGTACGGTGAGCAGGACGCCGAGCAGGCCGAACGGGATGTTCACGAAGAACACCGCCCGCCAGCCGATCGCGGACACCAGCACGCCGCCGAGCACCGGCCCCGTGCAGGCGGCGATCCCCGCGACCATGCCCCACACGCCGAACGCCCGCGCCCGCGCCTCCCGCTCCGGGTACGCGTCACGCAGCAGCGCCAGCGAGGCCGGCACCATGGCCGCGGCACCGGCGCCCTGCACCAGCCGGGCCCCGATCAGCGCACCGGCCGACGTCGCCAGCCCGCACCAGGCCGAGGCCACGGTGAACACCGCCAGCCCGGCCAGGAAAACCGGCTT
Source organism: Nonomuraea sp. NPDC004186 (assembly GCF_053603495.1). Lineage (NCBI taxonomy): Bacteria > Bacillati > Actinomycetota > Actinomycetes > Streptosporangiales > Streptosporangiaceae > Nonomuraea > Nonomuraea sp. NPDC004186. Next base: position 35,694 of record NZ_JBSGFQ010000094.1, read on the forward strand.
CCCGCCGAGCCGGTCGTTGAGCCCGCCACAGAACAGCAGCAGCCCGGCGAACGCCAGCGTGTAGCCGTCGACGACCCACTGCAGCTCGGTCAGCCCGGCGGGCAACCTGGCGCCGATCACCGGGATCGCCACGGTGACCACGGTGACGTCCAGGATGACCAGGAAATATCCGAGACAGAGCGCGATCAGCGGTGACCAGCCCGCGGTCCGCGAGAGGGACGCGGTCGGCTCTCTCGTTGTAGGGGTCATGCCTTCAGTCTGGAACGGAACTACTACGGTGAACGCCGAACTGTCGTCGTCCTAGACTGGCCCCATGTGGAAGACCGCCACGGAGGCCGACATCGCGCACGTCGCGGCGGCCATCGGCGATCCGACCCGGACCAAGGTGCTGCGCGCCCTCGCCGACGGCGGCGTGCTGCCCGCCAGCGCGCTGGCCGCCGAGGCCGGGGTGAGCATGTCCACGATCAGCGGCCACCTGACCAAGCTGCGCGAGGCCAAGCTGCTCACCGTCGAGCACGACGGCCGGCACCGCTATTACCGCCTGGCCAGCACCGACGTGGCGCGGGCGCTGGAGGAGCTGGCCAGGATCGCCCGGCCGCTGCCGGTCACGTCGCTGCGGGAGGACGTCCGCAACCAGGCGCTGCTGCGCGCCCGGCTCTGCTACGACCACCTCGCCGGGCGGCTCGGGGTGGTGCTGCTGGCCGCGCTGGTGGACGGCGGCGTGCTCGCCACCGCCGCGAACGGCTACCGGATCACCCCGGCGGGCCTCGGCAGGCTGGGGGAGTTCGGGATCGACGTCGAGGAGTTCTCCCGGCGGCGACCGGCGATCCGCTACTGCGTCGACTGGGGCGAGGGCCGCCACCATCTTGCGGGCGCGCTCGGCGCGGCCATCGCGACCCGGTTGTTCGCGCTGGACTGGCTGCGCCGCGGCCGGGCCCGCCGGGTCGTCCAGCTCACCGACGCGGGCCGCACCGGCCTGCACGAGACCTTCGGCGTCCCTCTCGACTGGGACACCCCGCAAGCCGCACCTCGCTGATCCGGGCCGGTCGGGGTGCCGAGGATCGGGTGCGTACGACGGCGCCGGTCAGGGGTCTAGAGTCATCCACCGTGACCGAAACCCCCTCCTATCTGACCACGACGGCGGAGGCCTACGACGCCGTCGCCGTCCTGTACGCCGAGCTTTTCCATGATGCGCTCGACCGCCAACCCCTGGACCGCGCGGCGCTCGCCCCGTTCGCGGAGCTCGTGCGAACCGGCGGTGCCGGGACCTCGGTCGCCGAGGTCGGATGCGGCCCCGGGCACATGACGGCGCACCTCCGGGACTTGGGGCTGGACGCCTTCGGCATCGACCTGTCCCCAGTGATGATCAACCTTGCCCGTGAGGCCCACCCTGACCTGCGTTTCGAGGTTGGTTCGATGGACGCCCTCGACCTGGCTGACGGGGAGCTGGGCGGCATCCTGTCCTGGTATTCCGTCATCCACACTCCGCCGCAGGAGCTGCCGCCGTACTTCGCCGAGTTCCACCGGGTGCTGGCCCCGGGCGGCCACCTCCTGCTCGGCTTCTTCGAGTCCGACGGCGGGCCGCTGGTGTCGTTCGATCACAAGGTCACGCTCGCCTACCGCTGGCCGATCGACGACCTCGCCGAATTGGCGCGCGCGGCAGGGTTCGTCGAAGTGGGACGAATGCTGCGTGAGCCCCAAGAAGGCGAGCGGTTCCGCCAAGGCCGTCTGCTGATGCGTAGGCAGTAGTTCCGACAGACGGATGAAGGCCACTTCCTGACCTCAGGAAGTGGCCTTCGACGTGCAAGCGCTAGACGCGCCTCCGGCTCAGCTGCAGCGCGCGACCCGGCTCACGGAGTACGGCTTGTAGGCGGCGGCGTAGAACTTCTTCTTGCCCTTGGTGTGGGCGTTGACGGTCATGCAGCGGTACTTGGCGGCCTTGTCACCGACCGAGCCCTTCCTGACGAACATGATCTTGACACTGACCTTGTGGCTGCAGTGGTTGTTGAAGTAGATGGTCGCGGTCGTGTTGCCCTCACCCCAGGAGTAGTTGGCCCACTTGCCCCTGGGCTTGGAGCAACTGACGCTGTCGCGCTCGATCCCGGCTCGGGCCGACGCCGCACCAGCCTTGGTCGCGGTGGAGGCCGCGCTTGCCGGTGCCGAGGACAGCAGCAGAGCGGCCGTGGCGGCGGAGCCGAGGAGAACGGATACGAGCTTCTTGCGAGTCATGCTTCAACCCCATGAAGGTAAGTAGATCTTGACAAAAGCACCATACCGGTCGTCCGAATCGTGCGTAAAGCCGCCCCCTCACCATCCGTAGAACATCCGGTTACGCAGCGCCGTCCGAAGTCCAAGCCGACTCTTGATGCCCTGGGCATCGACGGTGCGAGCGTCACCCGGCTGGTCAAGGAGTTCGAGGCCGAAGGGCTGGTCGGTCGCCGCCTGGACCCGGCGGACAACCGCTACACCCTGTCCGCGCTGACCTCCGCCGGCGAGCGCGTCGCGGCCGATCTGGAGCGATCGCACCAGGCGTACCAGGAACGGCTTCTCGACGGCGTCACCCCGCAACAGCAGGAGATCGTGCTGGGCGTTCTACACCGCATCCGCGCGAACATGATCGAGCAGGAGAGCCGATGACCGAAGACGTGCGGGCCGCTGCCCGGCGCATGTACGCGGCGTTCAACGCCCACGACCACGCCGCCACGGCGGAGATCTTCACCGCGGACTTCTACAGCCACCCTCTGGACACGACCGGCCCCGAGAGCGTCACCCGGTCGTGGCAACGGTTCCACGAGACCTTCCCGGATGCCCGGGTCGTCGTCGAGGACATGGTCGTCGAAGGGGACACGGCCGCCGTCCGTACGAGCGTGCACGGCATTCCCGGGCGGCAACCACCGACCATGCTGGAGATCTTCCGCGTGCGCGACGGACGGATCGCCGAGCTGTGGGGGCTGTCGTCGCTGCGACGCGACTCCTGACACAGCGGTTCGGCGCACGGCTGTGGCGCCGAAACCGCTTGACGTCTCTTCCCTGGTCCGATCCACTGAGCCCGGCTCAGGCGGGGAGCACCTTGAAGCGGCGGTTGACCAGGCTCGGGTTCTTGGCGCGTACGGCGCGCAGCCGCTCAGCGCCGATGACGGCCGACGCCACTCCCGGCGCCTCGCCCGCCGACGCCACCACCGTGCCCATCGGGTCCACGACCGCGCTCTGCCCGGTGCAGACGGGGCCGGTCTGGCCGCTGGCCAGGACGTACGCGGTGTTCTCGATCGCGCGGGCGCGGACCAACGTGATCCAGTGGTCCTCCTTGGCGGGCCCGGCGACCCACGCGGCGGGTACGACGAAGGCCTCGGCTCCGGCGTCGACCAGGAACCGGGCCATCTCCGGGAAACGGAGGTCGTAGCAGGTCAGGACGCCGAAAGTGAGGTCGTCCAAGGTGAAGACGAGCGGTTCCGGCGCGTGCGCCTGCACCCGGTCGGACTCGCGGTAGCCGAAGGCGTCGTAGAGGTGCACCTTGCGGTAGACGCCGAGCTGGTCGCCGCCCGCGTCCACGGCGAGCACGGTGTTGCTGGGCTTGCCGCGCTCCCCGGCCGGCGCCTCGGTCATGCCGGCGACGACGGCGATGCCGTGCTTCTTCGCCAGCGCGCCGAGGGCGGTCGCGAAGGGCCCTTCGAGGGGCTCCGAGTCGGGGACGATGTCGGCCGTCACGTCCGGGTTGGAGTACATGGCGTTCTCCGGCAGGACGACGAGCCGCGCCCCTTGGGCCGCCGCCTGTTCGATCAGCCCCGTGGCGGCGTCGAGGTTGGCGGACTTGTCGGTGGTGGCGCTGAACTGTCCGACGGTGACGAGCATGCAGGGTCTCCTAGTGGGTGAGTTCGTGGGTCTGGTCGAGCGCGGCCTTGAAACCGGCCATGATGGCGCCGTGCTCCATGGTCAGGACGAGCTGGTCGGCGCCGTTCTCCAGGGCGAACGCCTTCTCCTCCGGCGACCACGCGGGCAGCACCCAGGGTTTGCCCGCGGCGCGGGCCGCGTCCGCCACGATCTTGAGGTCGGCGAAGTCCCCCTCCGAGCGGGAGTAGGCGCCCCGGCCGCGGCGGATGGACAGGTCGCTGGGGCCGATGAAGACGCCGTCGACCGTGTCGAGCGCGAGGATGTCGTCGATCTGCTCGATGGCGCCCGCGTCCTCGATCATCGGGTAGACGCGGGTCTCGCGATCTTGGCGTACGATCCACTCGTCGTCGAACCCGCCGTACCGCGCCGTTCGTCCGCCCGCGAAGCTTCTGTCGCCCAGAGGGGGGAACTTCCCGAAGGCGCAGACGGCGGCCGCGTGCGCGGCGCCCTCGATGTGGGGCACGACGACGGCGGTGGCGCCGAAGTCGAGGGCCTGCTGGATCGGCCCCCGCTCGGGCCCGAGCACCTTGGCCAGCACCTCCAGGCCGAGACCACGGAGGAACGGGATGAAGCGTTCGAGGTCGGCCAGGTCGAAAGAGCCGTGTTCGATATCGAGCACCACCGCGCCGTAGCCCAGGTCGGCCACGATCTCGGCCGCGGCGAAACTCGGACCGGACAGCCAGGCGGCGTATCTCCGCTGCAACGGATACTCCTTCTCATGGTTAGTATACGCTGTGTATACACACGAACGTGGGGGTGGCATGAACTGGGAACCGGACATCGCGCCGGCGGCTACCGCGGGCGAGCGTGCCTACCGATGGACGCGCGAGGCGATTCTCGGCGGCCGGTTTCCCGAGGGGTCCTTCCTGGAGGAGAAGCTGGTCTGCGACGAGGCCGGCGTGTCGCGCACTCCCGTCCGTGAGGCGTTCCACCGCCTGGCGGCCGAGAAGTACATCGACCTCCTGCCCAGGCGCGGCGCGCAGGTGCGCAGCGTGACGGCTGCCGAGTTGTTCGAGACGTACGAGATGCGGCTTGTGCTCGAGATCCACGGCTTCCGGATCCTGTGCGACAAGAAGACCGACATCCCGCAGGAGCTGTCGGCGCACCTGGACCTGATGGAGGATCCGGACATGGTGGCGCGGTGCAGGGCGGGCGACCGCGACGCGATCGCCGAGCACGCCAAGATGGACTTCTTCTTCCACTTCGCGTTCGTCAGGGCCACGGGCAACACCGTGCTGACCGACCTGTTCAGCAGCCTCCAGCCACGGCACCAGCGGATCGGGGTCAGCGCCGTGGCGGCGCGCCCCGACCGGCTGGCGGTCATCAACCCCGAGCACCGCACCCTGCTCGCGGCCCTGACCATGCACGACTTCGACACCGCCGAACGCACCCTGCGCAACCACCTGCGGCCCGACGAGCGGGTGGTCTCCCACCTGAGGTGATCACCTGGCGATCGCCCGCCACAGCTCGCGGCGCTCGGCCTGCTCAGCGGGGTCGGGCACCGGCGCCGCCGCGACCAGCCTCCTGGTGTAATCCGTCCGGGGATCGTTCAGCACCTCGCGGGCCGGGCCGTGTTCGACCATCCGCCCCTGCTGCAGCACGGCGACGTCGTGCGAGAGCAGCTCGACCACACCCAGGTCGTGGCTGATGAACAGACAGGAGAAACCGAGCCTGTCCTGCAGCTCCTGGAACAACCGCAGCACCGTGGCCTGCACGGAGACGTCCAGCGCCGAGGTGGGCTCATCGGCGATGAGCAGCTCGGGCTCCAGCGCCAGCGCGCGGGCGATCCCGACGCGCTGCCGCTGGCCGCCCGACAGCTCGTGCGGGAACCTGCCGGCCCAGTTCCTGGGCAGCTCCACCTGGTCGAGCAGCTCCAGCACCCGCTCGTGGACGGCGGTGCGGCCCGCGTACCGGTTGATGATCATCGGGGCCGCGATGGAGTCGCCGATCGACCGGCGCGGGTCGAGCGAGGACCCCGGGTCCTGGAAGACCATCGAGTACTTCCTGCGGAACCCGCGCAGCTCCCTGGCGCCGAGCCCGGTCACGTCACGTCCGCAGATCTCGATCGTGCCGGACGTGGCGCGGACCAGCCCGACGATGGCCCGGCCGATCGTGGACTTGCCCGAGCCCGACTCGCCCACCAGGCCGAGGACCTTCCCCTTCCCGATCTCGAAGCTGATGTCGTGCACCGCTTTGAACCCTTTGCGGCCCAGCCGCCCCGGGTACTCGACCTGGAGGCCGGCGACCCGCAGCGTGGCGCCCTCCGGCGTGTCGCCGCCGGACGGCGCCGGCTCGGCCTGGCCGCGCCGGGGCACCGCGGACAGCAGCTTGGTGGTGTACTCGTGCCGGGGTTCGGCGAACAGCCGGGCGACCGGGGCCTCCTCCACGACCTCGCCCTGCTTCATCACCACCACCCGGTCGGCCAGGTCGGCGACCACGCCCATGTCATGGGTGATGACCACGACCGCCGAGCCGAGGTCCTTCTGCAGGCGGCGCAGCAGCTCCAGGATCTCCGCCTGCACCGTGACGTCGAGGGCCGTGGTCGGCTCGTCGGCGATGATGACCTCGGGTGACCAGGCGATCGCCATCGCGATCATCGCGCGCTGCCGCTGGCCGCCGGAGAGCTGGTGCGGGTAGCTGTCGATCCGCGACTCCGGCTCCGGGATGCCGACCTTCCTCAGCAGCTCCAACGTACGTGAGCGGGCCTCGGCGGCCGGTACGCGCTCGTGGCACTGGATCGCCTCGATGATCTGCTCGCCGATGGTGTAGACCGGGTTCAGCGCGGTCATCGGCTCCTGGAAGATCATCGCGATCCGCTTGCCCCGGATGTCGCGCAGGGCCTCCTCGCCGAGGTCGAGCAGCTCGGTGTCGCCGTACCGGATGCTGCCGCGACGGCGCGCGTTCTTGGCCAGCAGCCCGAGCACCGACATCGAGCTGACGGACTTGCCCGAGCCGGACTCCCCGACGAGCGCCACCACCTCGCCCTTGGCGACCGTGAAGCTGACGTTCTTGACGGCGGGCACCCACGTGCCCGCGATCTGGAAGTCCACCGAGAGCCCCTCGACTGAGAGGATCGGCTCGGCGGGACTCGTGCCGGTTGTCATGCGTCCCTCGAGGTGTTCCGGTCGTATTCCTGTATGTAGGCGGAGCAGAAACCGATCACCCGCTCGATCCAGATCTCGCCCGTCTTCGCGTTGCCGAGACTCACGTCGCCGGTGCAGCCGGTCGCGCTCACCTCGGAGAAGTCCCACAGGACGGTCCCGCGCACGTCGTGCCCCGGGATCGCCGCCTCCGTGTAGCTCGTCGGGGTCCAGCCGCTGCCCGACGCCAGGCCGCCCGAGACGGCCAGCTCGCTCTGGACCTGGTCGGGGAACATCGCGAGCATCGCGGAGTGCTCGGGCTCCGCGCCGTGGCCGTACGCCGTGGCCGGGTCGTCGTAGACGTCCCGCATGAGCGCGTAGCCGAGCTGCCACGGGTACAGGTGGCCGACGAGAACGCCCAGGTCATGACGTGCCTGGAGGCCGGCGTCGATGACGGGCCCGACGTTGCCGCCGTTGTTGTTGATGATGATCACGCGACGGAAGCCGGACTGCACCAGAGCCTCGATGATCTCGTACGTGACGGCGCGCAGCGTCGCCGGGCTCAGCGAGAGGTTGCCGTTGAAACCGCGGAAGACCCCGGAGTGCCCGTAGTGGAGGGCGGGCGCGACATAGCACCCGTTCTCCTTCGCCAGCTTGTCGGCCACCCATTCCGCCACGATGGAGTCCTCGTGGATCGGCAGGTGCGGGCCGTGCTGCTCGACCGCGCCGATCGGCAGCAGGATGATCGGGTCCCGTTCCGCCAGCTCCTTGACCTGGGTCCAGGACAGCTCGCCGAGCCTGTGGGTGGAAGGGAGGGTCATGAATGCGGTCCTTTCAGTTGGTGCCACGGCGCCGCGGGTCGAGCAGGTCGCGGATGCCGTCCCCGAACACGTTGAGCGCGAGGACGACGAGGATGATGAGCACGGACGGATAGAGCAGCAGCGTCGGCTGGACCTCCAGGAAGTCGCGGCCCGAGCCGACCATGGTCCCGAGCGAGGGCAGCGGCGGCTGCGCGCCGAGGCCGAGGAAGCTCAGCCCGGCCTCCATCTGGATGGCGAAGCTCACCGACAGGCTCAGCTGGACGATGATGGGCGCCGCCACGTTCGGCAGGATCGTCCCGACGAGGATTCCCGCGGGCCGCGCGCCCATGATCTTCGAGGCTTCGACGTACTCCAGGTTCCGGATGGCCAGAACCTGGGTGTAGACGATCCTGGTGAACCTCGGGATGTACAGGACGCCGATCACCAGGACGACGTTCACCAGGGCCGGGCCCATGATCGCCACCACCGCGATGGCCAGCACGATCGGGGGGAAGCTCAGCAGGACGTCGATCCCGCGCATGATGATCGTCGAAGCCCAGCGGCCGACGTACCCGGCCACGAGCCCGAGCGCGACCCCGATGACCGCCGCCACCAGCACCGCCGACAGCGCCACCCCGAGCGACACCTGGAGCCCGACCAGCAGGCGCGACAGGACGTCGCGCCCGAAGTCGTCGATGCCGAGCACGGAGGCCGAGGTCAACGGCTTGCCGACGATGTCTCGGTAGTCGTACGGCGCGATCAGCCTGGCGAACAGCGTGACGATCGCGATCAGCAGCAGGAAAGCGCCCGCGACGGACGTCCGGCGGTTGGACAGCATGCGCCGGAGGAAGGTCCTCCTGCCGGCGCTCTCGATCGCAGGCGCGCCTGACAGCACGGTGGCCATGATCAGTTATCCTCCGCCCGGGGGTCGAGTGCCCTGGCGACCAGGTCTCCGACCAGGTTGACCAGGATGACGATGGTGGCCGCGGCGAGGACGACGGCCTGGATGACGGGATAGTCGCGCTGTCCCACGGCGTTCATGAGCAGGGAGCTCATCCCCGGCCACCCGAAGATGGTCTCGACCAGGACCGTGCTCCCGATCAGCGTCGTCAGCTCGACCGTCGTCGCGGAGACGACGGCGAGCAGCGCCGTACGCAGCGCGTGCCGGTTGATGACGTGCTTCTCGACCAGGCCCTTCGCCCGAGCCGTGCGGACGTAGTCGGCGTTGAGCGTCTCCAGCATCGACGCCCTGGTCATCCTCGTCACCACCGCGCACGAGGCCGCCGTCAACGTGGCCACGGGCAGGATGAGGATCTGCAGGTGGGCGAGCGGATCGTCGAACGGCGAGGCGAACCGGCGCGGCGGCAGGATCGGGATGAAGAACGCGAACACCAGCAGCAGCAAGGTGCCGATCACGAACACGGGCAGCGAGATCCCGAAGATCGACCCGGCGACCAGCGCGTGGTCGGCCGGTTTGTCGGCGCGCGTGGCGGCGATCCGGCCCAGCGCGATGCCGACCACCAGCGAGATCGCCAGCGCGATGAGGACGAGCTCCAGCGAGTTGCCGATCCGGGACGGAAGGTCCTGCATCACCGGGCGGCCGCTGATCAGCGAGGTGCCGAGGTCGCCCTGGACCAACCGGGTCCAGAACCCGACGAACTGGCTGAAGAACGGCTCTTCGAGGTGCATCGCGGCCCGGGTGGCGGCGACCTGCTCGTCGGTGGCCGCGTCGCCGAGCACCGCCCGGGCCGGATCGCCGGGGATGAGCCGTACGAGGAAGAACACGATGGTTCCGACGAGGAGCAACTGCAGGATCGCCTGGGCGAACCGCTTGGCCAGGAAACGCCTCACGCCGTCTTCTCCATCCAGGTCCGGCGCAGGGCCGTGGCGGTCCAGGCGCCCTTCGGGGGGTGCTCGTAGCCCTTGACGTGGTTGTAGTGGGCCTCGCCCTGCTCGCGGCGGATCGTGTACGTCATCGGGACCAGCTCCAGGGCCCGTTTCTCGACGTCCAGGTAGATCTCGTTGCGCAGGCTCTGGTCGGAGCTCCTGCGTGCCTGGGTCAGCAGCTCGTCGATCTTGTCGTCGGCGAAGTCGAGGTACTTGGCGAAGGCGCCGGTGCTGCCGATGAAGTCGCCGAGCGAGGCGGGATCACCGAACTTCGGCGCCGTCCCCCAGGAATGGACGGGGAAGACCTTGGTCGACACGCTGGAGCGGAAGGTCAGCCACTCCTGCTGGGTGAGGTTCACGTTCAGTCCCGCTGCGCGCAGGCCGGGCAGCATCGCCTGCGCGGGCCTGGCGATGACCGAGTACGAGCTGGTGGTCACCACCGGCAGCGTCAGGCCCTCCTGCCCGGCCTGTTTGAGCAGGAATCGGGCCTGTTCCGGGTCGTAGGGCATGGAGCCGGCGAGCTGGGGCGCGTACGGGGCGAAGGTCTCCGACATCAGGGCGCCGTCCATCGGCTTGCCGTGCCCCAGCAGCGCGGTGTCGAGGACGGACTGCCTGTTGATCGACATCGCGATGGCCTTGCGGACGCGTACGTCGTCGAAGGGGCGCCGGCTGGTCACGAAGCCCACGAAGCCGAACCCGAAGGTCTTGTCCGAGACGAACCGCAGCCGCGGGTTCTCGGAGATGACGCCGACGTGGGTGGCGGGGACGTAGTCGATCATGTCCACGGTCGCCGTGCGCAGTGCCGTCACGCGGGCGTAGTCGTCGCCCATCGGCTGGAAGACGATCCCGTTGAGGTACGGCAGGCCGTCCTCGAAGTAGTTCTCGAACCGGACGTATGTGGTGCTCACCCCCGGGATGCGCTCCACGAACCGGAACGGTCCGGTGCCCATGACCTGCGTCTTGGTGTTCGCTCCCGACTCGATCCACTTCCTGGAGATGATGTTGGTGGTGGGCGCGGCCAGGGCGAACGGGAAGGCCACGTCGGGCTGCTTGAACCGGAATACCACGGTGGTGGCGTCGGGCGCCTCGACGGAGGCCACCTGGTCGAGCAGCGGCGCGGACGCCGCCGCGGTCGCCTTGTCCATCATGCGGCGGAAGGAGAAGACCACGTCGTCGGCGGTCATCATGGACCCGTCGTGGAAGCCGACCCCGGGGCGCAGCTTGACCTTGTAGGTCAGCTCGTCGGCCCAGCCGAACTCGCTCGCGAGATCACCGACGATCTCTCCGGCCCCGTTGTACTGGACCAGCCCGTTGTAGGCGAGCTGGCGCAGGTAGTCGGAGGCGCTGCCGCTGGTGAGGTGGGGGTCGAGGTTGGCCGGGTCGGTGGAGAGACCGAAATACAGCACCCCGCCGCGGTTCGGTCCACCGCCACGCTCGCCCGGGCGGATTTCCTGCATCGATAGGGGCAAGGTCTCTGGGCTGCCGCAGGCCGTCAGGGCAGCTGCCCCCAGCGTGGCTACGCTTCCGGCGAGAAATCCTCGCCTGCTGATCACTGCCATGACATCTCCGCCTCGTCAGGGCCTGGCGCTGAGTCGTTGGGTTGGGGATCCATCAGGTATTGCGTATGTATACATGGCGTTCACACCAGGGTCAACGGGTTGCAGCCTGGCGGAATTTGAGATACCGGCCAGGACAAAACGTCCGCCCGATGACCCGTCGTAGGCTGAACCCCGCACGTAACGGACAGGAGGCTGAGGTGGCCGAGACGACGGTGGCCGAGGTGATGGCCGAGCTGGCCGAACTCGAGGACCCGAAGGCACGCGCGGTGAACGAGAGACACGGTGACGATCACGGTGTGAACCTCGGCAAGCTGCGCGCGCTCGCGAAGCGGCTGAAGACGCAGCAGGAGCTCGCGGGCCGGCTCTGGAAGACGGATGACACCGCGGCGAGACTGCTGGCGATCCTGATCTGCCGGCCGAAGGCGTTCGAGCGGGACGAGTTGGACGTCATGGTTCGCGAGGCCCGCGCACCCAAGGTGCACGACTGGCTCGTGAACTACGTGGTGAAGAAGAACCCGCACGCCGAAGAGCTGCGCGTGGCCTGGTCCGCCGATCCGGATCCAGCGGTCGCGAGTGCCGGCTGGGCGCTGACCACCGAACGGGTGGCGAAGAAGCCCGAGGTCCTTGACCTCTCAGGGCTGCTCGACGTCATCGAGGCGGAGATGAAAGAGGCCCCGGATCGCCTGCAGTGGGCGATGAACCACTGCCTGGCCCAGATCGGGATCGAGCACGCCGAGCACCGCGCCCGTGCGATCGACATCGGTGAGCGCCTGGAGGTGCTCAAGGACTACCCGACCTCCCCGGGCTGCACGTCTCCGTTCGCGCCCACCTGGATCGCCGAGATGGTGCGCCGGCAGGACGATCAGTAGTGGCCTGATGCGTTTCTGCTCTGTACGGCCCGCAGCACGAGCATGAAGCCCAGCAGCGCGCCAGGCGCGCCGGGCGGTCCGGCACGGGCGCGGTCTGCGGCATCTGCCCCGTCAGCAGGCCCAGTAGTTCCTCGGCGCTGGGCCGTGCCTCCGGGTTCTTGGCCAGGCAGCGCGCGAGCAGCGGCCGCAACCCCTCCGGCACCTCGGACAGATCCGGCTCGGTGGTCAGGATGGCGTGCATCAGGGCGGGCATCGTGTCCCCTTTGAACGCCTGCTCCCCGGTAGCCGCGAACACCATCGTGCTGGCCCAGCTGAACAGGTCCACCGCCGGCCCGACCACCCCGCCCGCGAACTGCTCGGGCGCCATGAACGCGGGTGTCCCCATCACACTGCTGGTGGCGGTCTGATCCAGCGCCCGGGCGATCCCGAAGTCGATCACGACCGGCCCCTCGGGTCCATGATCACGTTGCTCGGCTTGAAGTCCCGGTGCACGATCCCGGCCCGGTGGACGGCGGCCAGCGCGGTCAAGGTGGTCACCGCCAGCCGTTCCAGCCCGCTGCCGAACCGTACCCCCTCGCCTCTCTTTCGCCCCGGCGGCGTCCTCCCCTGAATACACCGACCCCTGCCCGCCCCGGCCGAGTACGCCGCTCAGCCGGAAGGCGCTGATCTGGCCCGGATCCGCAGACGAGAGAGGCAGCACGAAATGACCTTAGTGCGCCCTCCATCCCCACCACCGCCGTGCAGCTACGTCAGACCCCCATGCCCTCTTGCGGCATGACGGGACACTACGTATCGTGCCGATGTATCAAGTCGATATATCGGGCTGACGGTTCGCCGTAACCCGGCTGATGCGGGAGCTGCGATGAGGCGGATCGACTACGACACGGAGCAGTACCAGGACTACGCGCGTGGCCGTGCGCTCTCCGAGCAGCAGCTGCGGACATGGATCAGCGCCTTCGAAGCGGTGCTGCCCGAGCGGCGTCCGCTGACGGGGCTGGACGTCGGCTCGGGGACCGGCAGGTACACCCCCGCGCTGGCGCGAACATTCGGGCCGGTGACCGGCGTCGAGCCGTCGGTCCGCATGCGCGAAGTGGCGCAGGCGCAGTCCCGGCATCCCGGGGTGCGCTATCTGGCAGGCTCCGCCGAGGACATACCAGTGCCGTCCGGCAGCGCCGACTACGCTCTCATGTTCCTGTCCTGGCACCACGTCCAGGACAAGCCGCAGGCGGTCCGAGAGCTGGCCAGGGTGCTCAAGCCCGCTGGGCGGCTGCTATTGCGCGCGAATTTCAGCGACCACCATCCCAGGCCGTGGTGGCTGGAGCACTTCCCCCGCGGCTTCGAGGCGGACGCCTCGCTGTTTCAGCCGCTGCACGAGGTCATCGCGATGTTCACGTCGGCCGGCTGGCGCGTTGCCGGCTTCGGCACGGTCACCGAGCCGTCCGTCGGCACTCGCGCTGACATGCTCGAACGGCTGCGCCTGCGCACCCTCTCGTTCTTCGCCCAGCTCAGTCCCGACGAGCTGGAGTCCGGCTTCCGCCGCCTGGAGCAGGCCGTCGCCGCCGATCCCGACGCACCGGCGCCCGTATTCTCCGAGCCGCTCCTCACGCTCGAACGCTTCCAGTAGTCCCGACGGCGCCTGCACGACACCGGCCGGGGCGGGCACCGGCTGTGGGCGTCAGCACTCCACGAAGATGCTCTTCCAGCCGACGCCCGTCCCCTGCTTCGCGTTGCCCATGGCGGGCAGCGTGAAGTGCACCGGCCCTCTGGTGTTGATCTGGTTGTGCATCCGGCCGGCCTGGCCGGAGCCGTACCACTTGTACGACCCGCGGTAGCGGAGGTTGGTCACGCCGCACTTGTCGATGACCTGAGTCTGGCCGGTGAAGCCCGGCCCCTCGTAGGCCACGTACGTCGAGCCGGCGTCCTCGGCCGTCGAGGCGTTGGCGGCGCCGCCCATGATTGCGACCAGGGAGGCAGAGACGGCGCAGACAAGGGCGATTCTCTTGATGCTCTTCACGTCGATTCTCCAGGTGCCTCTTGGGTTATGGGCGAAAGCATTTTTCCTGACAAGAGGAACATATGGATCAACCCTTGATCGTCACTTGCGCCTCACTTACACCACACGTGACAACGGCAACGATCACGAGTGGACGTCCCCGATCGGCAGGGTCCGGTTCGCTCGCGGCAACCGGTGAAACCCGGTCGAGGGCACCGTGAAACCGGCACCGCCGAAAGTGAAGCCATGAGCATCACAGAACTCGGACGTACCGAGGGCCGCCCCGTCCTCGGCGGGGGCGCCGATCTGGCCGTACGCGCGCAAGGGCTGGTGAAGACGTTCGGCGAGCACCGCGCCGTCGACGGGATCGACCTGGAGGTACGCCCCGGTGAGATCTTCGGAGTCCTCGGCCCGAACGGCGCCGGCAAGACCACCACGATACGGATGCTGGCCACCCTGCTGACGATCGACGCGGGCCGCGCCGAGATCTTCGGGGTCGACGTGGCCGGCAACCCGCACATGATCCGCCAGTTGGTCGGCGTCACCGGACAATACGCGTCGGTCGACGAGAACCTGACGGCCCGCGAGAACCTCTGGCTCTTCGGCCGCCTGCAGGGCATCGCCGCGCCGCGCGCCCGGCGCATCGCCACCGAACTGCTGGGCCAGTTCGGCCTGGAAGAGGCCGCCGACAAGGCGATCGCGCACTTCTCAGGAGGCATGCGCCGGCGCCTCGACCTGGCGGCCAGCCTGATCACCAGGCCACCGCTGATCTTCCTCGACGAGCCGACCACCGGTCTCGATCCGCGCACCCGCGGCCAGATGTGGGACACCATCCGCGGTCTGGTCGCCGACGGCTGCACGGTGCTGCTGACCACGCAATATCTGGACGAGGCCGATCAGCTCGCCGATCGTGTCGCCGTCATCGACCACGGCCGCAAAGTCGCCGAGGGCACGCCCGACGAGCTGAAGACCGAGGTCGGCA
>NZ_JBSGFQ010000095.1:0-48977 GCF_053603495.1 Nonomuraea sp. NPDC004186
GGCCAGGCCGCGCCGCGCGAAGGCCGCCAGCGTCCGGGCCGCCAGGGGCGTCGAGACGCCGCAGTGGGTGGCGAGTTCGGCGGCGGATGATCGCGGGTTCTCGACGAGCGTCGCGTACAGGCGGCTCTCTGCCGGTGACAGGCCGATCGCTTTGAGCATCGGCGACGCCCTTCCTCCCGCCGCAGGGATGGCGGGTTACCGCCACCTGGCGGGTTTTGGCCCGTTCGGCGGACTTGTGCCCTGACTCAATCCCAGATTAGGTCAGCGAGGAAACGATCTCCGGCGTTTCCCAGGTCTGGAGAAAGGTGTGCGTATGCTGTCCACCCCCCGGCGCCGCGGACTCGTGGCCTTATTCGCGTCCTTACTCGCGGCGCCGCTTGCCGCGGTCCCGCAGGCGGCCGTCGCGGCGACCGTCACGACGGCGACCACGACGGCGGCCACGAGGGCGGCCACGAGGGCGAACGCGCCGGTGACCGGCCTGCCGGCGGTCAGGATCACGCTGATCACCGGGGACACCGTCACCTACGCGAAGGACGCCTCGGGCCGCGCCTCGGCCACGCTGGAGCCCGTCGAGGGTGCGGAGGCACGGACGTACCAGGCTCAGCAGGACGACCACGGCTACTACGTGATCCCCGCTGACGCCGCCCCTTACGTCAGCGGGGGCCTGCTGGACAAGGAGCTGTTCAACGTCGACTACCTGGCGGCCAACGGCTACGGCGACGCCAAGACCGCGCAGCTGCCGCTCATCGTCCAGTACCAGCCGCAGACCAAGGCCGCCGACCTGGCGGGCAAGGCCAGGTCGCTGAAGGGCGGCACGGAGCCGATGGTGCTGGAGAGCATCGACGGCGCCGCGATCAAGGTGGACAAGAAGCAGGCCGCCGCGTTCTGGCAGTCCCTGGGAGGGGGCCGGAACGACGCCAGGGCCCTGACGAGCGGCCTGCGCAAGGTGTGGCTCGACGGCAAGGCCAAGGCGCTCGACGACGTCAGCAACCCGCAGATCGGCGCCCCCGCTGCCTGGGCGGCCGGCTACGACGGCACGGGCGCCAAGGTCGGCATCATCGACAGCGGCATCGACCTGGCGCACCCCGACCTGCAGGGCAGGATCGTCGCGTCCCGCAACTTCGTCCCGGCCGGCATGCCGGGCGGCGGCAACCCCGACGAGGTCACCGACCGGGTCGGTCACGGCACCCACGTGGCGTCGATCATCGCCGGCAGCGGCGCCGCCTCCGGCGGCAAGTACAAGGGCGTCGCCCCCGGCACCAAGCTGACCATCGCCAAGGCCCTGGACGACACGGGCAGCGGCAACAACTCCGAGATCATCGCGGCGATGCAGTGGCAGGCGGCCAACGAGCGCGTCCGGGTGGTCAACATGAGCCTGGGCAGCAGCAACCCGACCGACGGCACCGACCCGCTGAGCCAGGCGGCCAACGAGCTGACCGCCGAGTACGGCACGCTGTTCGTGGTCGCTGCGGGCAACTCGGGCCCCGGCCGGTACACCATCGCCTCCCCCGGCGCGGCGACCTCGGCGCTCACCGTCGGCGCGGTGGACTCGGCCGACAAGATCGCTTCGTTCTCCAGCCGCGGCCCGCGCCTGAGCGAGGACTTCGCGATCAAGCCGGAGATCACCGCGCCCGGCGTGAACATCATCGCCGCGCGCGCGGCGGGCACCTCGCTGGGCGAGGGCAGCAGCGTCCCGGGCGGCGGCCCGATCGACGACAACTACACCGCGGCGTCCGGCACCTCGATGGCCGCCCCGCACGTGGCCGCCTCCGCCGCAATCCTCGCCGTCCAGCACCCCGACTGGACGCCCGAGCAGCTCAAGACCGCGCTGACGGGCACCGCGAAGCCGACCGACGGCACGGTCTACGACCAGGGCTCGGGTCGGCTGGACATCGGGCAGGCCGTCACCCAGCAGGTCTTCGACGACCTGGCGACGGTGCACGCGGGGTTCACCGACCCGTACACCGGCCAGACGCTGGCCAGGAAGGTGACCTTCCGCAACACCGGCAAGGACCCCGTCACGCTGGCCCTGTCGATGACGCTCAAGCGTGGTGACGCCCAGCCGCCCGCCGGGATGGCCACGCTCACCCCGTCGTCGCTGACCGTCCCCGCGGGCGGCACCGCGAGCGCGGACCTGACCATCGAGCCCACGCTCGGCGACCCCGGCTGGTACGAGGGCCGCCTGACGGCCACTGCGGGCACGACCCGGTTGACCGCGCCGATCGCCCTCCACAAGGGCGCCAAGCTGGACACCGTACGCGTCAAGCTGGTCGGAAAGCCGGAATGGACGCTCAACCCGGGGGTCGTGACCGCCCTCCGGGTCAGCGACACCGACCCGCTCCTCCAGGGCGAGCCGATGACCACGGCCACCGCGAACTGGCGGACCACCGACACGCCCGGCACGGTGGAGACCGAGCTCAAGCTCGCGCACGGCGGCGTCTACTCCATCGGCGACATGCCCTGGTGGTACACCAGGCCGGACCGGCAGATCCAGTACGCCACGCTGCTCGCCCCCGAGATCAAGCTCGACGGCGACACCACGGTGACCCTGGACGCCACCGAGCTCGAGCAGATCCAGGTGACCACGCCGCGCACGTCGGAGCCGGTGTTCATGAACCTGATGGTCGCCCGCACGACCGCCTCGGGCCAGATGTACGCGGGCGCGTCGCTGCTCAGCTACGAGCCCGTGAACCGGGGCAGGTTCTGGGTCACGCCGGTGCGCGAGGCGCCCACGGTGGGCACCTCCACGGTGCTGTTCGACCAGATCCGCCGGGCGCCCGAGGTCGAGCTGGCCGTGCCGGGGCTCCGGCTCAACCCGCACTACGTCAGCGAGCACGACCCGCTGGTGCCGAAGTTCGCCGCCGACCAGCGCCTGAGCCTGACCACGGGCGACGACCTGCGCGGCGGCGCGGACGCGCGCGGCAAGCTCGTCTACCTCCCGGCCAGGGACTCGCTCGACCTCTTCACGGCCGACGTGGACCTGGCGATCAAGGTGGGGGCCGCCGGCGTGGTCACCAGCGACCGGTTCGCCTGGCTGCTCAGCGACTCGCACTACACGGACCACAACAAGATCCCGGTGCTGTGGATCGACAGCGGCGAGGCGGACCGGCTCGGCAAGGCCCTGGCCCGCAAGCCGTACCCGAGCGCCGCCCTGCGCGTCACGCCGACCACCCCGTTCGAGTACAAGCTGGCCTACTACGTGAAGGGGACCACGGCGGGCAAGCTGAGCTTCGCCCCGAAGGCGCGCGACCTCACCGAGATCGACACCACCTACCACGCCCGGTTCGCCCCCCAGCCCGGCCCGTGGGGCCCGTACACGAACTTCACCGAGGTCAACCACACCTACAACCCCGAGCAGCGCTTCAGCATCCGCGGCTCGCACGCCTTCGCCGGGCCCACGGCGAGGACCGAGTACTACAACGCGCCCGGCCGGGACGTGCTGTGGGAGCGTGAGTTCACCTTCATCGACCCTGCCTCGGGCGGCGCGCGCTTCGCCGCTTCGGCCCGCGGCTTCAACCGCGCGACCAAGGAGCGGGAGGACTGGAACGAGGCCATCATGCCCTCGCAGTTCGCGGCCGGCGCCGGCCTGCCGGACTGGGTCACCCCCATCATCTACTGCGACGGCTGCCGCCAGGGCGACCGGCTGCGGCTGCGCGCGCTCAGCCCGATCGGCTTCGGCTACTACTCCGACGCCTCCGACCCGAGCCACATGTACCAGGGCGCGCCGGGGACCGAGGAGCTCCGGCTGTTCAGCGGCGCCGCCGAGGTCAAGCCGCAGTACGACGACCTGGGTGTGCCCTACTACGGCGTCCCCGCCGGGTCCGGCACGTACCGGCTGACGAGCTCGTGGAAGGACGCGTTCCCCGGGAAGCACGCCGGCACCGGCGTGGAGACCAGCTGGACGTTCCGCTCCGCCCGCCCCACGGGCGACAGCAACCCCTACCCCTGCCTGGACTCCGTGCTGTGGGAGGACAAGCAGCCCTGCGCGCAGGTGCCGATGATCCGGCTGCGGTACGAGCTCGGCCTGCCGGAGAACGACACGGTCCAGGGCGGCCGGCCGTTCGCCTTCACCGTCAGGACCGAGGGCGGCCGCTCGTCGTCGCTGCGGGCGGCCTGGATCTCCGGTGACAAGGGCGCGCACTGGACCCGGGCCACGGTGCTGCCCGGCGGCAAGGTGCTGGCGCTCAACCCCAAGGGCCCCGGCAGCATCTCGATCAAGGTCGAGGCGCAGGACAAGGACGGCAACTCCGTCCAGCAGATCCTGTCCGACGCCTACCTCGTGAAGTGAGGGCGGTAGCGGGGGCCGGGACACCCTGGCCCCCGCTACCTCGTGAAGTGAGCGCGGGAGCGGGGCCGGGACGCCCTGGCCCCCGCTACCTCGTGAAGTGACCGCGGGAGCGGGGCCGGGACGCCCTGGCCCCCCTCTCAGCCGCCGGGCCCTCTCCGCCGGATGGGAGCGGCGTCGCCGTTCCGGGGCAGATCGCCGCGCTCCACCGGGGCCGGTGGCGAGGGAGCGGGCGGGCCCGTGCCGGTCGCCGGGCGGGCGCCCTGCGCGGCCCGCTTCAGCACCGCCCGGTCCACCTGGCCGACCGGGCAGATCAGCCGGATGTGGTGGTCCTTGCGCACGGCGACGTACTCCTGCTCGCCGCCGTTCACGACGTACCAGCCGCCGCCGTCACGCTCGCACGTGCCCGTGCGCACGTACGGCCCGCGGTCGATCCGCAGCTCCACCCGCTTGCCGTCGGGCGAGGTGTAGACCGCGCCGAAACCGTCGTCGTTGATCACGCCGACCGACTGCTCGGACACTTCGTACCCGGGCAGGTCCACCACGTACATCAACTCGGGAGCCGCGCCCTGCCGCCGGGCCAGGTCGATGGCCGCCCGGCTCGGCTCGGTGCCCCGGCGCGACGACACGATCAGGGCTTGCGCGCGATGCCGCCGAACATCAGGCGCTGGCCCACGGTCAGCTCCTCGGGGACGTCCGCCTCCGGACGCCACAGCGGCAGCGGCACGACGCCCGGCTCCACCAGCTCGAACCCCTCGAAGAAGCCGGTGATCTCCGCGACGGTGCGGAACCTGCCGGTGCCGAGGAGCGCGAGGTACTGCTTCTCCGCGTCGCGGGACTCCTGGCTCGAGTCGCAGAAGTGGGTGATGAAGAGGTAGCTGCCCGGCGGGACGGCGGCCATGTACGCATCGACGATCCCCTGCGGGTCCTCGTCGTCGTGCAGGTGGTGCAGGATGCCGACCAGCATCACGCCGACCGGGCGGTCGAAGTCGATGAGCTGCTTGACGGCCTCGTCGCCGAGGATCGCCACCGGGTCGCGCAGGTCCGAGGTGACCACCGCGGTGCGCTCGTTCTCGGCCAGGAGGGCCCGGCCGTGGGCGAGCACCATCGGGTCGTTGTCGACGTAGACCACGCGGGCCTCCGGGTTCGCGCGCTGCGCGACCTGGTGGGTGTTCTCCACGGTCGGCAGCCCCGAGCCGAGGTCGATGAACTGCGTGATGCCCTGGTCGATCATGAAACGGACGCCGCGGTCCAGGATCTGGCGGTTGTAGGCCGCCACGTCGTAGATCTCCGGGATGACCTTGACGATCTCCGCGACGAAAGCGCGATCGACCTCGAAGTTGTCCTTGCCGTGCAGGACGACGTCATAGGCCCTGGCGATGCTGGGCCTGGTCGTGTCGATCGCGCTCTTCCACTCATCCGACTTCTCGCCCACAGGTGCCCTTCCTCACGGAGTCGATCATCAGGATCATAGGGCGGATCCGGACCGACAAATGCGCTTATCACCGCATTGTCGCCAGCCGTCTGCTTCGCCGCGCGGCACGCCGTACGCGCCGCGGCCCCGGAAGACGGCTTCGGCCCGGCCTCCCGGTCTAAGCTGATCACCGCGGTGAGCGAGCTGGCCCGCGACTGCTACGGACAGGGGGGCTGGTGGTCGAGCAGCCTCGGCATGGGCGGGGGGCGGTGTGAAGTCCGTCCCCGATGAGCCGCTGCGGCGGATCCGCACGCTGGAGGGCGAGCTGGCCGACGCCCGCCAGGACGTGCTGGCCCTGGTCGCGGAGCTGGAGGAGCGCGACGTACGGCTCAGGCGGGCCCACCGGGCGATCTTCCGCGAGCTGGAGGACGCCCTGCGCCCGCCGATCCCGCACGTGGAGCAGGCGCGGCTGGCGGTCTACTACTCCTCCTCCGAGGACGACGCGCCGACCGGCGGCGACCTCTACGACGTCGTGATCATGCCGGGCGGCGAGCTGCACGTCGTGGTGGTGGACGCGGCCGGCCACGGCGTGACCAGCACCCGCGCCGCGCTCAACATCATCCACGCCGTCCGCGTGCTCTCCCTGGCCGGGCTGCCGCTGGAGAACGTCGTGGAGCGCGCCGCGGCCATCCTGCAGCCGGTCTACCCCGATCTGGCCGGCACCGTACTGGTGGCCCGCTTCGACCCCCGTACCGGCGTGCTCCGGGTGGCCACCGGCGGCCACCCGCCACCGCTGATCGTGGCGCCCGGCGAGCCGGCGACGTACCTGGAGGCGTGGGGGCGCGGCCTCGGCTACCCGGATCCGGGCAGCGACCACGTGGCCGAGCGGTGGCTGGGGCCCGGCACGCTGGTGCTGTTCTACACCGACGGGCTGGTGGAGGCCCGGCGCGACCTCAACGCGGGGCTGGACGAGCTGGCCGAGCTGGCGGGCCGGCACCGGGACCTGCCGGTGGACGAGCTGACCGACACCCTCGTACGGATGATGCGCCGCAGGGTGCTGCACAGCGACGACACCCTGCTCCTGGCCATGCGCTGGACGCCGGCGCGCGAAGGTTGACCTGGAGCGCGCTCCAGCAGGCAGGGTGGACCCATGCACAACGCCATGCGAACGCGCACCATCGGAAACCGCCAGGTCGGGGCCGTCGGGCTCGGCGCCATGCCCATGTCGGTGGCCGGGCACATGCCCGACGAGGACCAGTCGATCCGCACCCTGCTCGCGGCCCTGGAGGCCGGTGTCACCCTGATCGACACGGCAGACGCCTACACGCCTTCGCACGACGACGTCGGCCACAACGAGCGCCTGGTCGCCCTCGCGCTGGCCCGCTGGGGCGGCGACGCCGACACGGTGCTGGTCGCGACCAAGGGCGGCCACACCCGCGTCGCCGGGGGCGGCTGGTCCGTGAACGGCGACCCGTCGTACCTCAAGGAGGCCTGCGAGCGCTCGCTCAAGGCCCTCGGCGTGGAGAGCATCGGCCTCTACCAGCACCACCGGCCCGACCCGAAGGTGCCGTACGCGGAGACCATCGGCGCGCTGAAGGACCTGCACGACGCCGGCAAGATCCAGATGGCCGGCATCTCGAACGCCGATCCGGAGCAGATCAGGCTCGCCCACGACATCCTGGGTGAGCGCCTGGTGAGCGTGCAGAACGAGTATTCTCCGCGCTTCCGCTCCAGCGAGCCCGAGATCGACGTCTGTGCCGAGCTCGGCCTGGCGTTCCTGCCCTGGTCGCCGCTGGGCGGCATCGGCCGTACCGGGGAGCTGAGCCGGCGCGACGCCTTCACCGAGATCGCCGAGGCGCGCGGCGTGTCCCCCCAGCAGGTCTGCCTCGCCTGGGAGCTGGCCCGCAGCCCGGTCGTCATCCCCATCCCCGGCGCCAGCCGGCCGGAGACGATCCTCGACTCCATCGGCGCCGCCGGCCTGGAGCTCACCGAGGAGGAGCTGGCCCGCCTCGGCTGACCTCAGCCGTCACGATCCGAAAGTGACCGGGCCCGTCACGACCCGAGCGTGACCGGGCCCGTCACGAGCCTCGGGTGGACGGCGGCAGCGCGCGGGAGATGGCGCGGGCGCTGGTGCGCAGGAGCGGGGCGAGCGCGTGGGGCGACGTGCTGCCGTGGTGGACCACGAGGGACACCGCGGCCACGACGTCGCCCCGGGCGTCGTGAATCGGCGCCGCGACCGACAGGGCGTCCATGGTGACCTGCCGGTCGCTGACGGCGTAACCGCGGGCACGGGTGTCGGCGAGCGCGGCGCGGATCTGCCGCGGGGTGGTCATGGTCCGTTCGGTGTAGCGGGTCATGGGGCCGGCCACGACCTGCTCCTGCACCTCGGCCGGCGCGTACGCGAGCAGCACGAGGCCGACGCCCGTGGCCGTGAGCGCGAAGCGGCCGCCGACCCGGGTCAGCACGGGGACGGCCTTGCTCCCGGCGATCCGTTCGACGAACACCACCTCGGCGCCCTCCCGGACGGCCAGCTGCACGTTCTCGCGGGTGACCTGGGACAGGTCCTCCAGGTACGGCAGCGCGGCCTCGCGCAGGCCCAGGCCGCGCGGGGCGAGCGAGCCGATCTCCCACAGGCGCAGGCCGATGTGGTAGCACCCGGCCGGATCCCGTTCGAGCGCGCCCCAGGCCAGCAGCTCGGCGGCCAGCCGGTGCACCGTGGAGACCGGCAGGCGGGAGTGCCGGGACAGCTCGCTGAGGGTGAGCGAGCGCCGGTCGGGCGTGAACGCGCCGAGGATCTGCAGCGCGCGGGCCACGACCGGGCCGGTGCGTTCGGCCGTTTGCCTGGGGGCTGGGATCTGCATCGGCGGCTCCCTGGTCAGAGTTCGAGGACCAGCTTGGGGCAGGCGGCGCGGGAGACGCAGACGAACATGGTGTCGTTCACCGCCCGCTCCTCGGAGGTGAGGAGGGAGTCGCGGTGGTCGACCGCGCCGGCCAGCACCGCGGTCTCGCAGGTGCCGCACGTCCCCTCATGGCACGAGGATAGGACCTGCACGCCGGCCTCCAGCACGACGTCGAGGATCGAGCGGTCCGGGGGCACGGTGAGGGTGACGCCGGTGACGGCCAGTTCGACCTCGAAGGACTCCGTCCGTACGGGGTCGGCCGCCTCCTTGGGCTCGAAGCGCTCCACGTGCAGCGTGCCGGACGGCCGGTCCGCGCAGCGGCTCTCGACCGCCGCCAGCAGCGGGGCGGGGCCGCAGCAGTACACGAGGGTGTCCGGGGTGGCCCGCGCCAGGAGGGCGTCGAGGTCGAGCAGGCCGTGCTCGTCCTGCGGGCGCAGCTCCACCCGGTCTCCGTACGCGGCTTCGAGGTCGCGGCCGAACGCCATCGAGCCCGCCGTACGGCCGCCGTAAGCCAGGTGCCACCGGGCGCCGGCGGCGTCGGCGGCCCGCACCATCGGCAGGATGGGCGTGATGCCGATGCCTCCGGCGACGAACAGGTAGCGGGGCGCCGGGTGGAGCGGGAAGTGGTTGCGCGGGCCTCGGGCGAGGACCGTCGTGCCCGGGTGGAGATCCTCGTGCACGTACGCCGAGCCGCCCCGGCCGTCCGGCTCGCGCAGCACGGCGACGCGCCAGGTCGTGCGGTCGGCCGGGTCGCCGCACAGCGAGTACTGGCGGACGCGGTCGCCGCCGAGCACCAGGTCGATGTGCGCGCCGGGCTCCCACGCGGGCAGCTCGGCGCCTGCCGGGTCGCGCAGGTCGAGGGCGACGACCCCGTCGGCGACCGGGTCGCGATCCTGCACGACCAGCTTGCGCTCAGCGCTCATCGGGCGGCTCCCGTCCCCGACAGGGCGTCCGGACGCGCCATCCCGGCGTCGGTTCGCGCCGCCCCGGCATCGGTTCGCGCCGCCCCGGCATCGGTTTGCGCCGTTCCGGTGGGGGCGTCGGGTGGCGGCGGGTTCGTGGGGGTGTTGTGGCCGGTCGGGTGGCCGAGGAGCCATTCCCAGACCTCGACGGGCCCGTCGGCGACGTGTACGGCGCCGCAGTGGCAGGTGCCCTGGAGCAGGTCGCTCCCCGGCAGCCACACCACGCGGAGCAGCCCACGCCGGGTGGGCACGCGTCCGGGCTCCATGCCCGTCACGCCTGCCGGGCCGGGGCGCCCTGCCCCGCCAGTCCGGCCAGCATGCGCCGGGCCGCCAGCCCGCCCGTGTCGATGTTGATCGACAGCTCCTGGTAGCCCGCCGGCTCGGTCGCGATCACCCGTTCCAGCACGTCGAGCGCGGCCACGTCCTGCAGCACCACCGTGCGGTTCTGTTCGGCCAGGAAGTCGGACACGCCCTGGTCGTCCAGGGCGAAGTCGCGGGCCACCGCCCAGAAGTCGTGCGTGGAGTGCTCGGTCTCGGGCGTGATCGCGTACACGACCTCGACGTGGAAGGCGTCCGGGTCGCCGCCGCCGGCGTTGGGCAGCACGCCGAGCGGGGCGATGCGGGAGTGCAGCTTGTACAGGCACGGCGGGGTGTACTCGATGTCCTGCCAGCGCATGATGCGGCCGGTCAGCCCGGTGGACTTGGCGTAGAACGGCGGGCATTCGGCGTCGTCCATGTGGCGGCTGACGTGCACGATCCCGGCCTCCTCGTCCACCGTGGTGGTGATCGGGGTGGCGGCCACCTCGGGGGTGCCGATGTACCCGCCGTGCAGGTACGTCTCGTGCGACAGGTCCATGAGGTTGTCCACCAGCAGCCCGAACCGCGCCTGGAGCGGCTCCATCCCCGACACCGTCGTGTACTCGGGCGAGTCCAGCCAGGGCGCGCGCGGGATGCGGGCCGCGTCGGCCAGGGCGGGGTCGCCGATCCAGACCCAGACGAAGGAGTCCAGCTCGACGACCGGGTAGCTCTTCAACCGGGCGGTACGCGGCACCCTGGTCTGGCCGGGGACGGCGACGCAGGCGCCGTCGGCGCCGTAGGTGAAGCCGTGGTACCCGCAGACCACCTGGTCCTCGACGAGCCGGCTGGGCGGCTGCGACAGCGGGAACCGGCGGTGCACGCAGCGGTCGGACATGGCGGTGACGGTCCCGGCGCGGGTGCGCCAGAACAGGATGGACTCGCCGCAGATGGTGCGGGTGAACAGCTCCTGGCCGATCTCTCGCCCGTACGCGGCGACGTACCACTGATCGCGGGGGATGCTCGACACGGCGACTCCTTCGTGGTGCGGCGGCCGGTGGGAACGATGGTGGCTCGGCCGCCCGGAGCGCGGAACAACGATTCCCGGATGCCGGAAAACTCGCTCTTCCCGAGTGCCGGATTCTTCTTTATCCTCATGCTCAAGCAGTCTGTGAACGTTCACAGTATGCATAAGGACGCTTTCGCCCCCCAAAGGCGCATTTTTCGGGCAGCTCGTCGCCACATGCGTCCGTGAACGTGCACACAGTCCGGAATTCGGCTCTATCAACGGGACCGATCATGACCACGTACCACTTACGAAGGATCCGGGTCACCCTCCTGCTGACACTCGCGGCGCTGATCGCGGTCGCGCCGGCGACGCCCGTCCAGGCCGCCACGCTGAGCATGCGCGGCGCCGACATCTCCTCCCTCCAGCGGAGCCTGGACCTGGGGGCCAAGTACTACAACGCCTCCGGGACGGCCGCCGACCCGCTGGACATCCTCATCGGCGCCGGAGTCAACTACGCCCGGCTGCGCATCTGGAACAACCCGGCCGGCGGCTACAACAACAAGGCGAAGGTGCTGGCCTACGCCAGGACGGTCAAGGCCAAGGGCCTCGGCCTGATGATCGACTTCCACTACTCGGACACCTGGGCCGACCCGGGCAAGCAGTTCAAGCCGGCGGCGTGGGCCAGTCACGGCATCGCCCAGCTCCAGACGGACGTCTACAACTACACGTACGACATCTGCACCAGCCTCAAGGCGCAGGGCACCACACCGGACAGCGTGCAGATCGGCAACGAGATCAACGTCGGCATGCTCTGGAACGACGGCAAGGTCATCAACAACGACTTCACCAACCTCAGCCTGCTGCTGAAGGCCGGTTACAACGCGACCAAGGCGTGCAACAGCGGCACCCAGGTGATCATCCACACCGCGGACGCCGACAGCCTCGCGAACGCCCGCTGGTTCTACGACGGGATCCGCGCCAAGGGCGTGCCGTGGGACATCACCGCCCTGTCGTACTACTGCATGTGGCACGGCTCGCAGTCCACCCTGTCCAGCGTGATCAACGACGTGCGGACCCGTTACGGCAAGCCCGTCATCGTGGCGGAGACCGCCTACCCGTTCACCGCGAACAACGCCGACAGCGAGCCGAACGCGATCAACGGCTCGGCGCCGTGCTCCGGCTACCCGGCCACCTGGGCGGGGCAGGCGAGCAACTTCACCGCCGTCCAGAACACCGCCCGCAACGCGGGGGCGATCGGCGTCTTCTACTGGGAGCCGACCTGGTACGCCATCCAGGGCAACGGCTGGGACCCGGCCAACATCAACGGCACCGGCGACCAGTGGGACAACATGGCCACCTTCAACTGGACCGGCGGCGTCAACCCCGGCATCAGATGGACCCCCTAGCCTGACCCGCTCCCCGGCTCGATACGGCGTCGAGCCGGGGTCCAAGACGTCCGCAAGTGAGCGCCAAGACGTTCAGGAGAAGCCTTCCGCACACTGTCTCCGGAGGACGGAAGGGAGACAGGCGATGATCACAGGCTTCACGACCACAGCCCCTGCGGGCGGGGTCCTGCCCGCGGAGGTGCGGCAGGTGTTCGAGCGCTCGTCCGTGTGCGAGTACACCTCGCTGACCCGGGCCGGCCGCCCGGTGACCTGGCCGGTCACGCCGTACGTCGGCAGGGGCGGGACGCTCGACGTCACGACCGGCCTGTCCTACCCCGACAAGGCCGAACGCGCCCGCCGTGACCCGCGCGTGGCGCTGCTGTACTCCGACCCGGCGGGCAGCGGCCTCGACCGGCCGCCCGTGGTGCTCGTCCAGGGGCGGGCCGCCGTACGCGACGCCGACCTGCAGGCCAACACCGACCGGTACGTTCGCGAGGCGCCGGCCAAGGCCGGGAGCGGGCTCGCCGACGCGCCGCTGTTCCTGCTCAGGGGGCTGACCTGGTATTTCGCCCGCATCTACGTGGAGGTGACCCCCGAACGCGTCACCTGGTGGCCGGAGGGCGACCTCTCCTCCGCGCCCCGCACCTGGACCTGCCCGGGCGGGACGAGCTTCCCCCGGTCCGACCTGGCGCCGTCGGGGCCCCGGCTGCCGAGCCGGTCGGCGCCGCCGGTGGACTGGCGGCCCTACGCCGCGCGGGCGATGGGGCTCGGCGCCCCCGTCGTCTCGATGGTGGCCGACGGCCTGCCGGTGACGGTGCGTGCCCGCTCGGTCGTCCGCACCAGGCGGGGGTTCGAGGTGCTGCTGCCCGCCGGGGTGACGGGCTCGCCGGGGCCGGTGTGCCTGACGTTCCACCGGTCCTCGGGGACCGGAGGGCAGGAGAACGTCGTGCTGCTGGGATCGACGACGGGCTCGGGCGACCTGCTGGAGGTCGAGGTGGAACGGGCGCTGAACGACTGGAGCCTGGCCGGCGGTGCGGTGGGCCGTACGTGGTCGTTCGTCCGGCACGCGAAGGAGCTGCGGAAGCGGGTCAGGGCGGAGGCCGCCCGCCGTGACCAGCCGGTGCCCGCCGTCCGCCGGTGACGCGCCTACTACATCTGCTAGTACACTCCGTCACTATGCGCGACCCCCGGGCATCATCGCAGGTCAGGTCGGCGGAGAACTCTGAACGGGTCGCCAGCCGTATCCAAGACCAAATGGACATCACAGTTACCGGATCCGGGCCCCTCCCGGCCGGCGGCCCGCACCCGGGCCTCATGCACACTCGGGCGCCGTCGTGAGCGCCCCTCGCTCGCGGCGCGTGCTCATCATCACCGCCGCCGTCGTCCTGGTCGCGGTGCTCGGCTACGCCGTGCCCGCCATCTCGCTCTCCGGCAAGGTTCCCCCGGGCACGCGCGTGGACGGCGTGGACATCGGCGGGCTGGCGCCCGAGGCCGCCCGCTCCCACCTCGACCGGCAGCTGGCCCAGCGCGTACGGCAGCCGATGACGCTGGTCGCGGGCGGCAAGCGGGTCCAGCTCACGCCCGCCGAGCTGGGGCTGGACTTCGACGCCCGGGCCACCATCGAGGCCGCGATGGCCGGCGCCGCCACCCCGGCCGGCATCGCCCGCTCCCTCTTCGGCAGCCGGCAGCTCCCGCCCCGGGTCATCGTGGACGAGCAGCGGCTGGCCGCCGGGCTCGCCGGCCTGGCCAAGAGCGTGGACACCAAGCCGGTGCAGGGCGGCGTCCGCTACCAGGGGCTGGAGCCGCGCACGGTCCTGCCCAAGCCCGGACGCGCGCTGGACCGCGACGGAGCGGCCCAGGCGGTGCGGGCGGCCTTCGCGGCCGGGCGCAGTTCCGTCGAGCTGAAGCTCCAGGTGACGCCTCCCGCGCTCACCGCCGCCCAGGTCAAGGAGGTCGCCTCCGCCACGGCGCGCACCGCGATCGCCTCCCCGCTCACGCTGGCCAGCGGCGGCAAGCAGGCCACCGTGTCCAGGGAGCAGCTGGCCGCCGGTCTCCGCTTCGTCCCCGACGGCAAGAACGGCCTGCGCCCGTCGTACGACGCCGGCAAGATCGCCGCGGACATGGCCAAGTCGCTGCTGATCACGCCGCCCAAGGACGCCTCCTTCACGATCGTCAAGGGCAAGCCGAAGGTCGTCCCCTCCAAGGCCGGCCACGGCGCCGACATCAAGACGCTCGGCCCGGCCATCGCCGAGGCCGTCGCGGCGGGCAGCCGCCGCATCGACCTGCCCGCCACGGCCCGGCAGCCCCGGGTGACCACGGCCGAGGCGGCCAAGCTCGGCGTCAAGGAGCAGGTCAGCTCGTTCACCACCCAGCACCCGTGCTGCGCGCCCCGCGTGACCAACATCCACACCATCGCCGACATCGTGGACGGCTACGTGGTGCAGCCCGGGGAGACGTTCTCCCTCAACGACGTGGTCGGCAAGCGCGACAAGGCCCGCGGTTTCGTCGAGGCGCCGATGATCCTCAACAACCGGTTCGTCAACGACGTCGGCGGCGGGGTCTCCCAGTTCGCCACCACCATGTTCAACGCCGTCTTCTTCGGCGGCTTCCAGGACGTCCAGCACCGGGCCCACCAGTACTACATCTCCCGCTACCCGGCCGGGCGCGAGTCCACGGTCTCCTTCCCCCAGCCGGACTTCCGCTGGCGCAACGACTCCCGCCACGGCGTCCTGATCAAGACCTCGTACACGAGCACCTCGGTCACCGTGCAGTTCTGGAGCACCAAGCGCTACGACATCGAGTCGCAGAGCTCCGACCGCTACAACGTCAAGCCCGTCGAGACCCTCAGCGAGAAGGGGGACGAGTGCATCCCCATGGACGGCTCGGAGGGCTTCGCCATCGACGTGTGGCGCATCTTCAAGAAGGACGGCAAGGTCCTGCGCAAGCAGCGCTTCCACACCGTCTACGACGCCGAACCCCGCCTCACCTGCGAGAAGTGACCTCGGGACCGGTGAGCGCGGGCGAGGGCGGTGTCGTCATCGGAGAAGGGCGTTGAGGCCGCCGTAGTCGAGGCCGCCGTCGAGCGTCGCGTACGTGCCGCCGCCGAGCAGTTCGGCGGCCGCCCGCGCGGCGCACGCGTAGGCGGCCTGGGCGATCGCCGAGCCGACGCTGACCCGCGCCACGCCGGCCGCCGCCAGCCGCTGCACCGGCGGGGCTCCGGGCCCGGCCATCACGTTCAGCGGCAGCGGCCCGCCGGCCAGGCGGGCGATGGCGTCCAGGTCCAGCAGGCCCGGCACGAACAGCCCGTCGGCCCCGGCCTCGGCGTAGACCCGCGCCCGCTCCTCGACCTCGGCGAGCCGGTCCCCCGGAGCACCGGCCAGGTAGACGTCGGTACGGGCGTTGACGAACAGCTCGACCCCCGCGGCGTCGGCCGCCGCCCGCGCCGCGGCGATGCGCCGGGCCTGGTCCGCGGGTGACAGCAGCGGCGCGCCGTCGGGGCCGGGGGAATCCTCGAGGTTGACGCCGACCGCGCCGGCCTCGATCACCGCGCGAACGGTGCCCGCGACGTCGCCGTACCCGCCCTCGATGTCGGCGGTGACCGGCACCGTCACGGCCGCCACGATGGCGGAGACGGCGGCCACCATCCGCTCCCGGCCGAGCCCTTCCGCGTCCGGCGCCCCGTTGGCCCAGGACACGCCGGCGCTGGTCGTCGCGATCGCCTGCGCGCCCGCGGCCTCGATCAGGGCGGCGGAGGCGGCGTCCCAGGCGTTGGGGAGCACGAGGACCGTGCCCTCGTGCAGGTCTCTGAACCGGGCGGCCTGGGTGACCGTGGTCGGCGTCATGCGGATCTCCTTGGCAAAGCAGCTCTACGGACACCAAAGGATCTTCCGTGCCGCAGGCTCAGGTCCGGCCATATCCGGACATCCCGCTGTGACCGTGCCGCTGCCCACCAGAGCGCACGCGACCTCGGAAACAGTCAGGGCGCGACTGACGGGCAACTCCCCCGTCGCGCGCCCCGACCAGCGTCCCCCGCCCGGACGCGAGGCCGGTCACCCGTGACCTCCCGCCCGGTCGAGACCCTCGCGTCATGGAATCCGGGCGAGGAGCTTCTTCATCTGCGTCACCTGGGCCTGCTGTTCCTTCATGATCCGATCGGCCAGCTTCTTCGCCTTCGAACTCTTCCCGTGCTTCCGCTCGACCCGCGCCATGGCGATCGCCTCCTCGTGATGATCGGCCATCATCGTGAGGAACTCCTTGTCGAAGGCCGAGCCCCGGGCGTCCAGCAGTGTCTTGATGTTCGCGTCGGATATGCCGGCCGCCGCCTCGTGCCCCGCCTCGCTGATCGGCGTGGTCTTGCCCCACTCCTTCAACCAGCCCTGCAGGGTCTCGATCTCCGGCTGCTGCCCGGACTTGATCTTCTCCGCCAGTTCTTTGGTCTCCTCATACGTTGCCCGCGTCGTGGCCAGCTCGGCCATCTCGATGGCTTCCTGGTGGTGCGCGATCATCATCTGCGCGAACATCACGTCGGCGTCGTCGAAAGCGGGTTTCGACTGAGCGCTCGCCGTCGCGACCGGCACGGCTCCGGACATCATGGTCGTGTCCCGCCGCGCCGGGCTACTGCCGCAGGCGGCGAGGGCGAACGCCCCCACCGCCAAGGACGTGGCCAGTGAGACGCCGTGCACTGCCGCTGGTTTTATGGTCATCGCCGCTGAACCCCCCGATTTCAGCACGTCAGCCCAAGCCGTCTACGCGGGGCTGACCTGGCCATATGTTCCCCGGGAAGGGCCGTTGCTACCGTGCTGGGAGCGTCAGGAACCGGCCGTGGAGCGCGTTCGTTGTGCGGGGCAGACGGACCACCGAGCGTCGGGGAGTTCAGCATGGCGATCACCGGCATCATTTCCGGACTCATCATCGGCATCGTGATCGGCGCCCTCGGGCGGCTGGTCATCCCGGGGCGGCAGCGCATCCCCATCTGGCTGACGATCGCGATCGGCGTCGTCGCGGCGCTCGTCGGCACCGCGATCGCCTCCGTTCTGGGCGTCGCCGAGACCGGCGGCGTCGACTGGATCGAGCTCGCCATCCAGGTCGCCCTGGCGGCCCTCGGCGTCTCGCTGACGGTCGGCCTCTACGGCGGCAAGCGGCGAAGGTAGCGGCGGCAGCCGTCCCCGTCAGGGGCCCTTGCCGCCCGCGGGCGCGGGCTCGCGCGTCAGCAGCTGGTCGAGCTTGGCGTTGACCGCCGCCAGCTCCTGCTTCACCTCTTCCAGCTCCGCCTGCGCGCGGGTCTCCGCGGGGGACGGCTCCGTCTCGTGCATGGCGTTGACCACCACCGCGATGAACAGGTTCAGCGCGACGAAGGTGGACATCAGGATGTAGACGATGAAGAAGACCCACGCCCACGGCTTGTGCTCCATCACCTCCTGCGCGACGTTGCCCCAGTCGTCGCCGGTCATGATCTGGAACAGGGTGAACAGCGAGCGCGGCAGGTCGGCGAAGCGGTCGGGCACGAGCTCCCCGAACAGCTTCGTGGAGATCACCGCCGCGATGTAGATCATCAGCACCAGCAGGCCGATGATGGAGGCCATCCCGGGCATGGCGGTCAGCAGCGCGCCCACCACGCGCCGCATGCTGGGCACCGCCGAGACCAGCCGCAGCGCCCGCAGGATGCGCAGCGACCGCAGCACCGACGTCGGCCCGGAGGCCGGGACGAGCGCGATGCCCACGATCGCGGCGTCGAACCAGTTCCACGGGTCGGCGAAGAACGACTTGCGGTAGGCGTACAGGCGGGCGGCGATCTCGACCGTGAAGATCGCCAGCGCGATCCGGTCGACGGCGTGCAGCAGCCCGCCGGCCTGCGCCATCAGGTCCGCGCTCGTCTCGCATCCGATGGTGATCGCGTTGATGACGATCACGGCGATGACGCCGCGCTGCACGAACTTGCTCTCCAGGACGGCACGAACGCGTTCTGGCCCCGACAACTTCTACCGCCCCCAGGTGACGACCACAATTATTGATCATCGTAGTGGGCCACGGCGCCCGCGCCGGCTGGGCCGGAGGTCCGGGATCGCCGTGGCGAGCGGCGCACCCGTACGATGTGGCCATGGTGGCACGGCTGATCGTCATGATCGGTTACGACGGCATCGAGCTCGTTGACGTGGCGTCCGTGACGACCGGGTTCGACCACGCCAACCAGCAGGGCGCCGACCCGGCGTACGAGGTGGTGTTCGCGACGCCGATGGGCCGGCCCGTGCGCTGCGACTCCGGGCTCGAGCTGTCCGGGCAGCACCGGATCGACCGGATGGACGGCCCCATCGACACCCTGGTCGTCTCCGGCGGGCGGGGACACGCGGCCGCCGCCGCCAACCCCCGGTTCGTCAGCCAGGTCCTGCGGCTCGCCGGGCTGTCGCGGCGGGTCGCGTCGGTGTGCACCGGGGCGACGGTGCTGGCCGCCACCGGGCTGCTCGACCACCGCCGGGCCACCACGCACTGG
Source organism: Nonomuraea sp. NPDC004186 (assembly GCF_053603495.1). NCBI lineage: Bacteria > Bacillati > Actinomycetota > Actinomycetes > Streptosporangiales > Streptosporangiaceae > Nonomuraea > Nonomuraea sp. NPDC004186. The sequence goes on from NZ_JBSGFQ010000095.1 coordinate 18,737, forward strand.
CACTACGCGGGGCAGCTCGCCGCGCGCTACCCGCGGGTCGACGTCGATCCGGCGCCGATCTTCATCCGGGACGGCGCGGTCGCGACCTCGGGCGGGGTCACCGCCGCCCTCGACCTCACGCTGGCCTTCATCGAGGAGGACCACGGGGCCGAGCTCGCCCGCCGCGTGGCCATGGGCATGGTCGCCTACCTGAAGCGCCCCGGCAACCAGGCGCAGGTGAGCCTGTTCAACCGGATCCCGCGCTCCGACCAGGCCCTGGTCCGGCGGGTCATCGACCACGTGATCAGCAACCTCACCGGCGACCTGAGCGTGCCCCGGCTGGCCGCGCTCGCCGGGGTGAGCGAGCGGCACCTGAGCAGGCTGTTCGTCGAGCACGTGGGCCGGACCCCGTCGCGGCTGGTCCGCGACGCGCGGCTGGAGGCGGCCTCCCAGCTGCTGGCCGGATCGCGCGAGCCGGTCGCGGCCATCGCCCGCCGGTGCGGGTTCACCTCCGCCGAGTCCTTACGGCAGGCGTTCGTGGCGTGGGCCGGCGTCTCGCCGTCGCAGTTCCGCTCCAGGGCCGTCGGACGCGAGCCCGGCCCCTGATCAGGTGAGGTCTCCGGTCACGTCCGGGACCGGCGTCTCCACCCGCGGCAGCCTCCGGTAGCCGCTGGGGGCGGGCCGCGGCGGGATCTTCAGGGGCGCCCGCCGCACCTCCTCGTACGGGATCGTGGACAGCAGGTGGGAGATCATGTTGATCCTGGCCCGCCGCTTGTCCGCGCTCTCCACCTCGTACCACGGCGCCTCGGGGATGTGCGTGTGGATCATCATCTCGTCCTTGGCCCGCGAGTACTCCTCCCACCGCGTGATCGACTCCAGGTCCATCTCCGACAGCTTCCAGCGCCGCATCGGATCCTCCAGCCGCGACCGGAACCGCCGCTCCTGCTCGTCGTCGCTCACCGAGAACCAGTACTTGCGCAGCAGGATCCCGTCCTCCACCAGCAACCGCTCGAAGATCGGGCACTGGTGCAGGAAGCGGGTGTACTCCTCCTGCGTGCAGAACCCCATGACCCGCTCCACCCCGGCGCGGTTGTACCAGCTCCGGTCGAACAGCACGATCTGCCCCGCGGCCGGCAGGTGCTCCACGTAGCGCTGGAAGTACCACTGCGTCCGCTCCCGCTCGGTGGGCGCGGGCAGCGCCGCGATCCTGGCCACGCGCGGGTTGAGATATTCGGCGACCCGCTTGATCGTGCCCCCTTTGCCCGCCGCGTCCCTCCCCTCGAAGATCACGACCACCCGCTGCCCCTCCGCCTTCACCCACTCCTGCAGCTTCACCAGCTCACCCTGCAACTGGAGCAGCCGCTTCTCGTAAGGCTTGCGCCGCAACCCGTCAGAACTCATGCCTTCGGACTCCCTCCACCGGTCAGGGCGCGTGATGCTGGCGCCCGCGTGCCATCATGCGCCATCCTCGGGCGTGATCCGTTTTCTGCCCGGCCTGGCCACCCTGACCGCCTATCGGCGCGAATGGCTGCGTGGCGACCTGCTCGCCGGGCTGACCGTCGCCGCCTACCTGGTCCCCCAGGTCATGGCCTACGCCACCGTGGCCGGGCTGCCGCCGGTGACCGGGCTGTGGGCGATCCTGGCCCCGCTGGCCCTGTACGCCCTGCTGGGCTCCTCCCGCCAGCTGTCGGTCGGGCCCGAGTCGACCACCGCGCTGATGACCGCCACCGCCATCGGCCCCCTGGCCGCCGGGAACCCGGCCGGATACGCCTCCCTGGCCGCCTCGCTGGCCCTCATCGTCGGGCTGCTCTGCCTGGGCTGCCGGCTGCTGCGGCTGGGCTTCGTCGCGGACCTGCTGTCCAGGCCGATCCTGGTCGGCTACCTCGCCGGCGTGGCCGTCATCATGATCGCGAGCCAGCTCGGCAAGCTCATCGGCGCCCCGGTGACGGGAGAGTCCCTCATCGAGCAGGTGTCGTCGTTCGTCCATCTGCTGCCCCGCGCTCATCCCGGCACCGTCATCATGGCGGCCGCGGTGCTCGCCTTCCTGTTCCTGCTGCAGTGGCGGCTGCCCGCGGCCCCGGCGCCCCTGCTCGCCGTGCTGCTGGCCACGGTGAGCGTGTCGGTGTTCCACCTGGAGGCGCGGGGCATCAAGGTGGTCGGCGCGATCCCCGCCGGGCTGCCCGCCCCCTCGCTGCCCCCGCTGGAGAACCTGCTGCTGCCCGCCGTCGGCGTCTTCCTCGTCGGCTACAGCGACAACATGCTGACCGCCCGCTCCTTCGCCGCCCGCCACCACCAGGAGGTCGACGCCAACCAGGAGCTCCTCGCGCTGGGCGCGGCCAACCTGGGCGCGGGCGCGCTGCACGGCTTCCCCGTCAGCAGCAGCGGCAGCCGCACCGCCCTCGCCGACGCGGCCGGCGCCCGCACCCAGCTGTACTCGCTCATCTGCCTGGTCGCCGTCGTCGCGGTGCTCATGTTCGCCGGGCCGCTGCTGGCCGACTTCCCCACCGCCGCCCTCGGCGCGATCGTCGTGTACGCCGCCACCCGGCTCGTCTCACTGCCCGACTTCGTGCGGCTGGCCCGCTTCCGCCGCACCGAGCTCCTGCTCGCCCTCGGCGCCTTCGCCGGGGTCCTGATCTTCGACATCCTGTACGGCATCCTGCTCGCCGTGGCCCTGTCGGTCGCCGAGATGCTCGCCCGGGTGGCCCGCCCGCATGACGCGATCCTGGGCGTGGTGCCGGGCCTGGCGGGCATGCACGACATCGACGACTATCCGGCCGCCCGCACCATCCCCGGCCTGGTGATCTACCGCTACGACTCGCCGCTGTTCTTCGCCAACGCCCAGGACTTCCACCGCCGCGCCCTGGCCGCCGTCGACCAGCAGGACACCCCCGTCCGCTGGTTCGTCCTGAACGCCGAGGCCAACGTCGAGGTGGACATCACGGCCCTGGACGCCGTCGACTCCCTGCGCCAGGAGCTGGAGCGGCGCGGCATCGTCTTCGCCATGGCCAGGGTCAAGCAGGACCTGCGCACGTACCTGGACGCGTACGGCCTGACCGCCACGGTCGGCGAGCAGCGGCTCTTCCCCACGCTCCCGACCGCGGTCGCCGCCTACCGGCAGTGGGCGCGCGAGGCGCCCTGATCAGCCGCTCATCGCGGGGAGGGGCCGAGCGCGCGAGGGGCGTCCACGGCGGCCAGCCTGAGTTGCAGGCGGGTGTGGAAGGACAGCGTGGAGACGAGCGTGTGGTGGCCGGCCCGCGGCATGGCGGTGCGGAACGCCTCGTGGAGCAGGTCGTCGGCGCCGGCGACGCATCTGATCTCGTGGCTGACGGTGAGGGCGCGCCGGAGGTAGCGCGTGGTCTCCGCGTTCCGCCCCGAGGCCAGGCTGGCGAACCCCATGGCGGTGAGCGCGAGGCTTTCGCTCCAGCGGTCGCCGATCTCGCGGGAGATGGCGAGCGCCTGGCACAGCGGGTGGGACGGGTCCCCGTACTCGCCGTCGATCAGCAGGCCGAGGCCGATCACGATGAGGGCCATGCTCTCCCCCCAGCGGTCGCCCATCTCCCGGGAGATGGTGAGGGCCCGGTAGAGAGGGCGGGTGGCTTCCGCGCCGTAGCCGCCGGTCAGGCGGGTGAAGCCGATGGCGGTGAGGGCCAGGCTCTCGCCCCAGCGGTCGCCGATCTCGCAGGTGATGGCGAGCGCCCTCTTGAGGTGGACCATGCTCGCGCTGTGGTGCCCGAGCTGGCGGTAGGCGTTGCCGATGCCGACGAGCGCGCGGCCCTGGCCGCACAGGTCGCCCGCCTCCCGGTAGCGGGCGAGGGAGCGCTGCTGCTGGCGCAGCGCCTCAGCGAAGTGGCCCGCGCGGTCGTGGATGAACCCCAGATGGTTGCGCGTCTTGGCCTCGCCCCAGCCGTCGCCACTCTCCTGGTCGAGGACGAGCGCCCGGCCGTGGTGGTCCAGCGCCTCGGAGAGGTGCCCGGCCCGCCAGTACGCGAAGCCGAGGTTCTTCATCGTCTCGGCCAGGACGCGGGGGTCCCCGGTGTCGCGCGCGGCGTCGAGCGCCCGGAGATGCGTGTCGATCCAGTCGCGGACGTGCCCGGTGATGAGGAAGAACCGCCAGAGCGCATGCGCCAGCCGCCAGGTGAAGTCGTCCCAGCCGTGCTCGGCCGACAGCGCGACGGCCGCCACGAGGCCGGCCCGTTCCTCCTCCACCCACATCAGCGCGCCCTCCGGGCCTTCCAGCGCGGGCGGCTCCGCGGGGGCGCGGTCGATCACGTCGGGGAAGCGTCTCCTGGTGGGTTCGACGAGGTCAGCGGCGCGGCTCGCCGTGTGGAGGTACCAGTTCAGCACGCGACGGACGGCGGCCGTCCGTTCGGCCGCGCCGTCGGTCTGGGCGCTCTGCTCGGCGGCGTACGCGTGGAGCAGGTCGTGGAAGCGGTGCCGTTCCCGGCCCTGTTCACGGCCCTGTTCACGGCCCTGTTCACCGCTGGGCCTCTCCAGCAGCGACCGGTCGGCCAGGACGTCGAGCAGCCGCCGCGCCTCGGCGACCGGGACGCCCGCCAGCGCGGCCGCCGCCCCCGGGCCGACGTCGGGACCGGGGTGCAGGCTCAGCAGGCGGAACATCCGGGCCGCCGGCGGCTCCAGCGCCAGGTACGACCAGGAGAGCACCGCCCGCACGCTCGCCTCGTGGTCGTCGGAGGTGTCCAGCGCGTCCAGCCGGGTCCGCTGGGCCCGCACCTCCTCGGCCAGGCTCCGCAACGGGCTGTCCGGGCGGTACATCGCGTGCTCGGCCGCGATCGTCAGCGCCAGCGGCAGGTGGACGCACGACCGAGCCAGCTCGGCGGCGGCCCACGGCTCGGCGCCGATCCGTTCCGGGCCGAGGATCGCGGCCAGCAGGGCGGTCGACTCGCCGGGCGAGAACCGGCCGAGCACGAGGGGCCGCGCCCCCTCCCGCACGGCCAGGCCGCGCAGCTGGTTGCGGCTGGTGACCAGCACGAACGAGCGCGAGCCCGGCAGCAGCGGACGCACCTGGGCCGCGTCGCGGGCGTTGTCGAGCAGCATCAGGACCCGCCGCCCGGCCAGCACGCTGCGCAGCAGCGCCGAGCGGGCGTCCGTCTCCTTGGGAACCCGCTGCCCGACCACGCCCAGCGCGTTGAGCAGCAGCTCCAGCGCGGCATGAGGCTCGACGGGGTTGCCCGGGCCGAAGCCGCGCAGGTTGAGATGGAGCACGCCGTCGGGGAACCGGTCGGCGACCGAGTGCGCCCAGTGCACGGCCAGCGCCGTCTTGCCCACCCCGCCCATGCCGCTGACGGCGGCGATCACGATCGGCGGCGACGCGTGAGCGTCCTCGCGGTCGAGGAGGGCGTTCAGGGCCGCGAGCTCGTCGCGGCGCCCGGTGAAGGAGGCGAGGCCGGAGGGGAGCTGCCGCGGGCGTACCGGGCTCGGCGGCGGATCGTCCGGCTGGGAGGCCGGCGGGAGGTGGCCGTCATCGAGCACGCGCGCCGCGGCGGGGTCGCCGGCCAGGATGGCGGAGTGCAGGCGGGCCAGCTCCTGGCCGGGGTCGACGCCCAGCTCGTCGCGCAGGAGGGCGACGACGCTCCGGTACGTCTCCAGCGCCTCCGCCCGGCGGCCGGACCGATGCAGCGCGACCAGGAGCTGCGCCCACAGCCGCTCGTGGAACGGATGCTCCGCGGTCGCCTCCTTGAGCACCTTGACCATCTCGTCGTCGCGGCCGAGCCGCAGGCCGAGCTGGAACCACCGGTCGACGGCCCGCAGCCGCTCCTCCACGACCGGCGGCACCTCGTCACGGTGCAGCGACTCCGACGGAACGCCGGCCAGCACGGGGCCGCGCCACAGCCCCAGCGCGCGGCCGAGGAGATCCGCCGCGCCGGCGGCATCCGTGCCGGCGCCGGCGCGCGCGACCAGCGCCCGGAACCGCGACAGGTCCAGCGCCTCCGGCGGCACATCGATGACGTAGCCGTCGTCGGACGTGCGGATCAGCCGGTGGGAGCCGTCACCGCCCGGGTCCTCGCCCAGCGCGCGCCGCAACCGCGCCACGTGGGTGTACAACGCGCTGCGGGCGTTGTGGGGAACGTCGTCGGCCCACAGCCGCTCGATCAGCTCGTCCGGCGAGACGTTCCGGTTGGCGCGCAGGAGCAGCGTGGCGAGCACGATCCGCTGCTTGGCCGCCGGAAGGGAGATCGTCCGGCCGTCACGTACGACTTCGAGCGGGCCCAAAATCCCGAACCGAAATCCGGCATTCGACCTTATGTCCACATTCATCCTGACGTCGCGAAGTGATGGACGACAGCACGGGCGGGTGGGGCGTCGTCGTGCCGCAACGGGTCCATCGGCACGTGCCGCTACGAACCACGGTAGCCACCGGCGATGCCATCGTTCTTGCACAAACCTTGCGTCGCGCGGGCCGCCTCCTTTCGCCGGGTTCCGGCGTGGCCCGGGCGACAGGTTCAGGACAGGTCCACGAAAGGAGCCGATGGGATCGTGAGAGCCGGACGACATCGCTGAGCCCGCTGGGAGGACTCTGTGGAAGGCATGCGGATCACGGCGCTGATGGCCGCAACGCTGTCGATGGGCCTCGTGGCGGGGATCTTCGGCCTGTACGCGCACACGATCATGCCGGGCCTCGGGCGGACCGACGACCGCACGTTCGTGGCCGCGTTCCAGTCGATCGACCGGGCGATCATCAATCCGTGGTTCATGGCGGGCGGCTTCTTCGGCGCGCTCCTGTTCACGATCCTCGCCGCGGTGGCCTACCTCGGCCGCCCGGCGCTGCCGTGGATCGTCGCCGCGCTCGTCCTGTACGCGATCACCGTCGTCATCACCCTGGCGGTCAACGTGCCGCTCAACGACGCGATCAAGGCGGCGGGGGATCCCGGCCGCATCGACGTGGCCGCGGTCCGCGAGGCGTTCGGCGAGATGCGGTGGCGGAGCTGGAACCTCGTCCGCGTGGTCGCCTCCACGACCGCGTTCGGCCTGCTCGCCTGGGCTCTCACCTTGTCAGGAAAATAGAGCCGGCCCCTGACACGCCTTTCCATCCAAACCGTAGGCGTCCGGGTGATGGTTTTCCGGCCGGGGTGTCGGTCACGATGTGTGCGTGTCCATGTGGCGACTGTGGCCGGGCCCGTCAGGGTGGTCGCGGCGGGTTCCGGCGGGAGTGGCGATCCTCCTGGTGGTGCTGGGCGTGGTGGCGACCGCCGCCGGGCTGGACGCGCCGTCGGACGGCAGCGTGGTGCCGCTGGGCTGGCGCGCCGACGGCGTGGTGGTGAACGTCCCGGGCACCCCGGCAGACGTCGCCGGCACTCCGGCGGACATCCCCGGCACCCCCGTGGAGGTCCCCGGCGCCCCCGTGAGCGTGCCGGGCGCTCCCGGCGGGGTGGGGCTGCGGACCGGTGATCTGGTGACCGGTGTGGCCGGGCATCGGCTCGCCGACGGCCTGGGCGTCGTCCCCCGTCCGCGGCCGGGCACGACCCTGGTCTACGACGTGGTCCGCGAGCGGCCGACGACGGTGGCGGTCCGGGTCGGCCGCCCCGATCCGTACCCGCTGCTCATGGAGGGCTGGGGCGACCTCGTCTTCGTGCTCGCGCTGGCCGGGCTGGCCGTCGCGCTGTATCTGCGGCGGCCCGAGGAGCCCGCGACGGCTCCGCTGCTCGTGCTCGCGGCGGGCCTGCTGGGCAGCACGCTCACCGTCACCGCCGGGCTGCCCGTCCTGGCCCTGGCCACCGGCGGCGCCCAGCTGTGGCTGTTCCACCTCAACACGATCGTGGCGTACTCGATCTCCTGGGGAGGGCTGCTGGCCTTCACGATCGCGTTCACCGCGCCCCGGCCGCTGCCGGCCCGCAGCCGGCGGGCCATGACCGTCGCGTACGCCGCGCCGCCGGCCGCGATGGCACTCTGGAGCGCGCTCGCCGCGCCGCTGACGCCCAACGCGCTCGGCTGGCTGGGTCTGGTGCACGGCGGCCAGACTGCGGTCGTGGCGGCCGTCCTGGTCACCAGCACGGTGTGGGGCCTCGCCGCCTACCGCCGCAACCCCGATCCGCTGATGCGCGCCAGGATGCGCTGGCTGGTGGCGGGCGGCGCGGTCGCGACGCTGCTGAGCCTGGCCGGCTGGCACCTTCCCGAGCTGCTCGCCGCGGCGCGTCCCCTGCCGCCGGGAGCCCTCGGGCTGTCGGGGCTGCCGTTCGTGGCCGGGATCGGGGTGGCGCTGCGCCGCCATCGCCTGTTCGACATCGAACGGCTGGCGAACCGGTCGCTCGTGTACGCCAGCGTGGTCGCGATCCTGGTCGCCGGGTACGCGGCCGTCGTGGCGCTGCTGGTCAGCGGGCTGGGGTTGTCGCAGCCGGTGGCCGCCGCGCTCACCGCGGCCGGTGCGGCGCTCGCGCTGGCGCCGCTGCGCGCGCTGGCGCAGAGCACGGTCAACCGGGTGATGTACGGCGACCGCCGCGACCCGTCCGCGGCGCTGACCCGCCTCGGCACCCGCTTACAGGCGGTGCTGCTGCCCGCCGACGTGCTGCCCGCGATCGTCGAGACCGTGGCCCGGTCGCTGCGCGTCCCGCACGCGGCCATCGACCTGGTGGACGGCTCCGGCGCCGGTCACCTGGCCACGCAGTACGGCGTCCCCGTCGGCGAGGTGCACGTCGAGCCGCTGCGCTACCACGGGACGCTCATCGGGCACCTGCGCGTCTCGGCCCGCGGCAGCGACGACCCGCTCGACCCCGTCGACCTCGGCCTGATCGCCTCCCTGGCGCAGCAGGTGGGCACCGCGGTGCAGGCCGTGCGGCTGCATGACGACCTGGTCAGGTCCCGCGCCGAGGTCGTGGCCTCGCGCGAGGACGAGCGCCGCCGCTTACGCCGCGACCTGCACGACGGTCTCGGCCCGACCCTGGCCGCGATCCGGATCAAGGCCGGCCTCGCCGCGCGGGACGTACCGCCCGGCTCGGCGGCGCGTCCGCTGCTCGACGAGATCTCCGCGGAGGCCGCCGCGTCGCTGACCGATGTGCGGCGCCTGGTCGAGGCGCTGCGCCCGCCCGCGCTGGACGAGCTCGGCGTCGTCGGCGCGATCCGGGCACGGGCCGCGGCCCTGTCGGGCGCCATGTCCATCGAAGTCGTCGGCGCCGAACCGCTGCCGGCGCTGCCGGCCGCGGTCGAGACGGCGGCCTACCGGATCGCCGTCGAGGCGATCACGAACGCGGTCCGCCACAGCCAGGCGACCCACTGCACCGCCACGGTCACGCCGTCGGACGGCGGCGTGGAGGTGACCGTGCGGGACAACGGCCGCGGGCTCGACCCCGATCGGACGGCCGGCGTGGGGATCCGCTCCATGCGGGAACGGGCCGCCGAAGTGGGCGGGGCCTGGTCGATGCGCTCCCCGCCCGGCGGCGGCACCCACATCCGCGCCTTTCTGCCGACGAGCCTAGGAGGGGACCATGATCAGGCTGATCCTCGCCGATGACCACCCCGTCTTCGTGTCGGGCCTGCGGGCCCTGCTCGACGCCGAGGCCGGGATGACCGTGCTGGCCGTGGCCGCCACCGGCGCGGACGCCCTGCGCCTGGCCGTGGAGCACCGGCCCGACGTCGCCGTGCTCGACGTGAACATGCCCGGCGGCGACGGCCTCACGGTCACCGCCCGGATGCGCGCCGCCGGCCTGCCCACCCGTTCGCTGATCCTGACCATGTACGACGACGACGAGAACGTCCTGGCCGCCCTGCGCGCGGGCGCCCACGGGTACGCGCTCAAGGGCGCCGGGCCCGAGGAGATCGTGGCCGCGGTACGCGCGGTCGCCCGTGGCGAGGCGGTCTTCGGCGCCGGCGTGGCCGCGCGGATCCTGGCCCACTTCGCCCGGGTCGCGGTGGCGTCGCCGTTCCCGCAGCTCACCGAGCGCGAGCACGAGGTTCTGGGGCTCGTCGCCCGGGGCCTGGACAACATGGCGATCGCCCAGCGGCTCGGCGTGAGCGGCAAGACCGTACGCAACTACGTCTCGAACGTCCTGACGAAGCTGCACGTCACCGACCGATCGGCGGCCATCGTCCGGGCCCGCGAAGCGGGACTCGGCGGCGAACCCCGATAGCGGGGCCCGGCCTCCCGGGCCGGCTGGGACATCTGCCCCGTGACGCCGGGACGCGGCGGCGCCGACGCTGGCGGTCATGAGGACGCGGGTGGCCGGCGGGCTGTGCCTGCTGGCGTCGTCGGCGCTCTGCCTGGCCGGCTGCCTGGCGGGCGAGCCGGCCCTGTGCCCGGCCGGACGCCTGGCGGGCGGGCCGGCCCTCGGGTTCGTCCGCGTCACCGGTGCGTGGCTCGCCGTCGTGGCCGTCTCGCTCGTGTACCGCGACCTGTCCGCGTGGGGACCCCGCCACGCCGGCCGCGCGCCGGCCGCCGCGGTCCTGGCCCTGCTGGGCGTGGTCGCGTCGGCGGCGACGGTCGAGGCGGCGCTCCACGTCGCCGGCCCGGTCCTGCCGCCCGCGCTGGCCGTCGGCGCGGCCTCCGCCCTCGCGGGGCTGTCGTACGTGGCGGGCCGGGCCGGGCTGGCGCACCCGGTCGCCGCCGGGATCGCGGCGGTGGCCGCCCTGCTCGGCGCGCTCACCGCCGACCTCGCCGTCCCCTACCTCCTCGGCGCCGCCCCGCTCGGCGCCGCCCTGCTCGTCAAGGCGCTCCGCTCCCCGTCGAAAGGACAGGAACCATGAGAATCGTCTACAAGGTCTTGGCGTACGCCGTCGCCGTCGAGGTCGCCGTCCAGGCGGCGGCGATCGTCCTGGCCATCGCCGGGCTCGGCAAGTGGGTCTCGGCCGGCAACGTGTTCGACAAGGCCGTCATGGAGAGCGACGACCTGGCCTTCCCGGAGGTCGTCGGCCTCATCGTGCACGGCATCAACGGCGGGCTCGTCATTCCCGTCGTCGCCCTCCTCCTCCTGATCGTCTCGTTCTTCGCCCGGATCCCCGGCGGGGTCAAGTTCGCCGCGTTCGTGCTGCTCCTCGTCGCCGTCCAGGCGATGCTCGGCTACTCGGGCCACGACCTGCCGTGGGTGGGCGGGCTGCACGGGCTCAACGCGATGGCGCTGTTCGCGGTCGCCCTGCACGCGGCCCGGCGCGCCCGGCCCGTCGCCGCCGAGGCGCCCGCCTCGGCGGCGGTGTGAGGGTCATGGTCCTCACCCGTCGCGTGCGGCTGGTCGCGGCCTGCGCCGCGACGCTGGCCGTCGTCGTCCCGCTGGGCTGGCTGTGGCAGGCGAGCCGGCTGCCGCGGTCGTACTCCGTCATGGACATGGGGTACGCCGACGGCGGCCGGCAGGCGGTCGCGCCGCACCACCACCGGAACGCTGCCACCCGCGACATCACCACCCTGGTCGCCGACCCGGCGCGCAGGCCGGACGTCGAGGTGACGCTGACCGCGCGCGAGCAGCGCGTGCGGCTGGCGTCGGGCCGCGAGATCGACGGGTACACCTTCAACGGCCGCTCCCCCGGCCCGCAGATCACGGCCGTGGCGGGCCAGCTCGTACAGGTGCGGCTGGTCAACGCGTCGGTGCCCGGCGGGGTCACCCTGCACTGGCACGGCGTGGACGTCCCGGGCGGCGAGGACGGCGTCGCCGGGGTCACCCAGGACGCGGTCCGGATCGGCCGGGACTTCGTCTACCGGTTCGTCGTCCGCCGGGCCGGGACGTTCTGGTACCACTCCCACCAGCTGTCGCACGAGCAGGTCGCGGGCGGCCTCTTCGGCGCCCTGGTCGTGCGGCCCGCGCGCCCGCAGGCCGCGCTCGACGTCGTCGCCCTGTCGCACCTTTACCACGGGATCCGCACTGTCAACGGGTCCGAGTCCGACGTCACCGTCCCGGCCCCGCCCGGTGCCACGGCGCGGGTACGCGTGATCAACACCGACAACGGCCCCACCCCGGTGTGGGTCACGGGGGCCGCGTGGCGCCTGGTCGCCGTGGACGGCACCGATCTGCACGGCCCCACGGCCATCGAGCACGCCGCCGTCCTCGTGACGGCGGGCGGCCGGGCCGACCTCGAGGTGACCATGCCGTCCGGCGGCGGCTCCGTACGGGTGCAGATCGGCGGGCCGCTGTCGGTGGTGCTCGGCCGCCCGTCCGGCGTCCCGGCGAGCGCCCGCCCGGCTGCCACGCTCGACCTGCTGACCTACGGCACCCCCGCGCCCCTCGGCTTCGACCCGGCGCACCCCGACCGCGCCTTCCGCTACGAGATGGGCCGCCGGCCGGGCTTCCTCAACGGCGTCCCCGGGCTGTACTGGACCGTCAACGGCCACATGTATCCGGACGTGCCGATGTTCACGGTCGCCGACGGCGACGTCGTCCGCATGACGATCGTCAACGACAGCGGCGAGGTGCACCCCATGCACCTGCACGGCCATCGCGCGGTGGTGCTGGCCCGCGACGGCGTGCCCGCCACCGGGAGCCCCTGGTGGGTCGACTCCCTGAACGTCGAGGACGGCGAGTCCTACGACATCGCCTTCCTCGCCGACAACCCCGGCATCTGGGTCGATCACTGCCACAACCTGCCGCACGCGCGTGAGGGGCTGCTCGTCCACCTCATGTACGAGAACGTCACCACCCCGTTCCTCATCGGTGGCCCGGCGGGCAACTCGCGAGAGTGAAGGAGGACACCGGTGACGACAGACCCGCACCCGCTGCCCGCGTCGCTGCGCCGGCAGGCGGTGGCAAGCGGAGTCACGGGCCTGGTCGCGGACGCGTTCCTGGTCCTGTTCTACGTCGTCGCGCGGCCCTGGGCCGACGACCCCGGCGACAGCTGGCTCGGCCCGGCCAACGACGTCCTCGTCCTGCTCCAGTACCTGGCGCTCGTGCCGGTGGTCCGCGGCCTGGGCCGCCTCATGGCCGGCGACGCCCGCGCCCGCGTATGGACCAGGATCGGCCTGGTCGCCGCCGTCCTGGTCGTCGTGCTGCAGGCGCTGCTGCTCACGGGCCTGATGCCGTTCGAGTACCAGGTCGTCCCGGTGAGCCTGAGCGCCGTCGCCGGCATGTGCTGGGCGGGCGCGATCAGCGCCGCGGGGGCGCGCACCGGCACCCTGCCCGCGGCCGTGACCCGCCTCGGCCGCGCCATCGTGATCGGGCTGCCGGTCGCCGCCGGGGCGTTCGGCGTCGGCTTCCTCGTCACGGTCGTCTTCGACGTGTCGTGGGCCTGGGCCGCCGGCGGGATCCCGGGCGCCGTCGTCTGGACGATGTTCCCCGCCTGGACGCTGCTCGTGGGCCTGCGCCGGTGATGCCGGTGGGGGTGGGCGGCGCGGCCGGCACCGCGTCGCCCGTGATCACGGTCGGTTCAGGGTTGGTCGTAGTGGCCCGCGGCGATGTCCTCCAGGAGGGTGGGGCCGGTGGGCCGCCAGCCGAGCAGTTCGCGCGTGATCGTGCTCGTTGTTGGGAAGTCGGCGGCCAGAAACCCGCCGATGAACGGGATCTCGTCGGCGATCTGCTCCGCCGGGGCGGGCTTCGCCGGCACGCCGAGGCGGTCGGCGAGCGCTTCGGCGATCCGCCGGACGGGCACGCCCTCTTCGGCGGCGACGTGCAGGATCGTGCCGGCGGGGGCGTCCTCGAGCCCCAACCGGACCAGGCGCGCGGCATCGGAGCGGTGGACGGCGGGCCAGCGGTTGTGCCCCTCGCCGGGGTAGACGGAGGCTCCGCGCCGTCGGGCGGCCTGGGCGATGATGGAGATGAAGCCGTGGTCGCCTTCGCCATGGACGGTCGGGGCGAAGCGGGCGGAAATCACCCGTACGCCGCGGTCGGCGTAGGTGAGGGCGAGGTTCTCGGCACCGCCGCGCGGTGAGTCCGGGCCGACGGCGGGATTGGGATCCCGCTCTGTCGACGGGCGTCCGAGGCCGGGCAGAGCGAGGCCGGCCGCGAGCACGAACGGCCGATCGGACCCGGCGAGCGTGTCGCTGATGGTCTGGACCGCGGCCCGCTCGGCGCGGTTGGAGATCTCGGGGTGGGCGAAGTCGTGCTTGTTCGCGAGGTGGACGACGCCGTCGGCCGCGTTCGCGCCCTGGCGGATCTGGTCGAGGTCGTCGAGGTCGCCGGGGTGGACGTCCGCCCCGAGGTCCTTGATGACGGATGCCGATGCCTGGGAACGGGCCAGTCCGGTCACCTTGTGACCGGCGGCGATGAGCTCGGCGACGACGGCGCGGCCGATGAATCCGGATGCTCCGGTGACGAAGACGTGCATGGTGGACTCGCTTCCAAGAATGATGTCAGGAGATGACATCACCAGCATAGCCGTGATGTCAGGCTCTGTCATCACCTCGATTCGGGCTACGATCCGGACATGGCACGTTGGGCACCTGGAGCGTCGGATCGTCTGCAGCGGGCGGCGATGGAGCTGTTCGCCGAGGACGGCTTCGAGGCGACGACCGTGGCCGGGATCGCCGGGCGGGCCGGGGTGACCGAGCGGACGTTCTTCCGGCATTTCGCGGACAAGCGCGAGGTGCTGTTCGCCGGCGGGGAGCAGCTCGAAGCCGCCTTCGTGGGCGCGATCGCCGACGCCCCGGCGGACGCGTCCATGGCCGGTCTGCTCGCCGCGGCGCTCGATGCCGGGGGCCGGGTCCTGCAGGACGGACGGGGCCGGGATTTCTCCCGCATGCGGAACGGGATCATCACGGCGAACGAGCAGTTGCGGGAGCGCGAGCTGCTCAAGCTGGCCAAGCTCTCCCACGCCGTGACCGCCGCGCTCGTCGCCCGCGGCATCGCCCAGGCGACCGCTTCCCTGGCCGGCGAGCTGGGCGTTCTGGTGTTCAAAACGGCCTTCGCCCGGTGGATCGCGCCCGATGAGACCCGCGATCTGCTCGACCTGCAACGCGAAGGCCTCGCCGCCATCAGCGACCTGACCCGTGCCGAGACCGTGTGACCCAATGTTGACGCTGTCGCTCTCCGCTCAGTGCGCTGGACCGGGCGGCACCCGCTGAGATCGGTGGCGGCGCCCGGGCGCTGTACCTGGACGTCAGCGGTCCGGGCGGCACAGACCCCGCGTTTGACCTCAAGCGCTTGAGGTGTGTTTCGCTGACCGCATGGCAGTTTTGACCATCCATGAGGTGTCCCGGCGCAGCGGGCTGAGTGAGCCGACCCTGCGCTACTACGAGGAGGTCGGGCTGGTCGGCCCGATCGACCGTGACGAGAACAGCGGGCACAGGCGTTACCGCGACGAGGATCTTCACGTGATCGAGGCGCTGGCCTGCCTTCGCGCGGTCGGCGTGAGCATCGAAGACATGCGCACCTACCTGACGAACCGGACCCGCGGGCGGGTGGCGGCGGCCGAACAGCGCGATCTGCTGCTGCGTCACGCGGAGCGCATCGAGGCCGAGATCCTCGCCCAGCATGCCCGGCTGGCCTATCTGCGGGAGAAAGCGGCGCTGTGGGACGCTCGCGACCGCGGCGACACGGCCGCGGAGTCCGAGGCGATGCGGCGTTCCATCGATGCGGCCGGTCGCTTGGGGGTGCTGTGATGAGCCGGGTCCTGGTCACCGGCGGGGCCGGCTACGTGGGGACGCACCTGATCGCCGCACTGCTGCGGGCCGGGAGACCGGTACGCGCCACGGTGCGCCGGACGACTCAGGAGGCCGAGCTGCGTGCGGCGGTGCGCCGCGGCGACGCCGACGACGCCGGCCTGGAGATCGTCACCGCCGACCTGATGGCCGACGACGGCTGGCCCGCCGCGGTGGCCGGGTGCGAGGAGGTTCATCATGTCGCCTCGCCCATCCCGGTCACCCAGCCCGAGAACCCTGACGAGCTGATCGTCCCCGCCCGGGAGGGCACGTTGCGGGTGCTGCGTGCCGCGCGCGACGCGGGTGCCCGGCGTGTCGTGCTCACCTCGTCCTTCGCCGCGGTCGGATACACGCCCAAGCCGGGCGCCGAGTTCACCGAAGACGATTGGACCGATCCCGACACGCCGGGCCTGGCGCCGTACCCGCGTTCCAAGGCGATCGCCGAGCGGGCCGCATGGGCCCTGATGGAGCGCGACGGCGGCGACACCGAACTCGTCGTGGTCAACCCGACGGCCATCTTCGGGCCCACCCTCACGACCGGCCTGCGCTCCTCGACGCAGCTGATCAAGGCGATGCTCGACGGAACGATGAGCCTCGCGCCCCGCCAGCGCTTCGGCGTCGTCGACGTGCGCGACGTGGCCGACCTGCACCTTCGCGCCATGGCGGAGCCCAAAGCCGCGGGCAAGCGCTTCCTGGCCGTCGCCGACGGCGCGACGCTGAGCTTCCTGGAGGTGGCCCAGATCCTGCGCCGACGGCTCGGCCCGGCGGGCACACGCGTACCCACGCAGGAGGTGCCGGGGGAGGACCCGCCACGGCCGATCATCCACAACGACCGGGCCCGCAGCGAGCTCGGCTGGCGTCCGCGGCCCGCCGAGACGACGATCGTGCAGACGGCGCAGAGCCTGCGCGACCTCGGCCTGGTGTAGGCGACGGAACCGACCATCGCCGGGGTTCCGCACGGGCGGCACGGTCCGCGGGCCCGCCCGTCGTCCGGCTGCCTGCCCGGTAGTGCCGGTCCCAGGGAACTCTCGCCTAGGGCAGGGACGCCCCCTGCACGGCCTGGATGTCCAGCTCCACCTTCAGCGTCGACCCGATCAGGTTGACCCCGGCCCGCACGACCTGGTTGTACGTCATCGCGAAGTCCTCGCGGCGCAGCTCCGTCTCGGCCCGGAACGCCGCCCGCAGGCCGCCCCACGGGTCGGGGCCGGTGCCGAGGTAGGCCAGGTCGAGGTCGACGGGCCGCTGCACCCCGGCGAGCGTCAGCGTCCCGTGCACGATCCACCGGTCGGGGCCCGCGGGCGTGAGCCCGGTGCTGCGGTAGGAGATCATCCGGTACGCGGCGGCGTTCAGGAAGTCGGCCGAGCGGAGATGGTCGTCGCGGGTGCCGTTCCCCGTCTCGATCGAGGCGGCCACGATGTCGGCGGCCACCGACGAGGTCTCCGGGTCCGTGCCGACCTCGATCCGCCCGGCGAACTGGGTGAACCGTCCCCGTACGGTGCTGAGCCCCAGATGCTGGGCGGTCGCCGCGATCGTGCAGTGGGCCGGGTCGAGCGTCCAGATCCCGGGTGGGGGAAGGTCGACGCCGCCCTGCCGGGCCAGCACCACCGTGCCCAGCTCGGCGGCGCCGGACCCGGTCGCGATCGCCGTCATCGCGGCCGGTGTGTATCCGGCCGCGGTGGCGACGGCCGTGTAGACGCCGGGCGCCAGCGGGCCGGTCGACACGACGCCCTCGGCGTCGGCCTCGGCCCGCGCGACCTGCTGCCCGGTCAGGTCGGTCACCGTGACGATCGCGTGCTGCACGGCCCACCCGTCCTTGGTGCGGACCAGGGCGTGCAGGCCCCGGCGGGCGGCCGGGGCGCTCTGCCGGTCCCCCGGAGTGCCCCGCTCGGTCTGCCGGCCCGCCGGGGCGCTTTGAGGGCTCCCCGGAGCGCTCCGCTCGGTCTGCCGGCTCGCCGTGGCGTTCCGCCCGGCCTGCTCTTGGCTGGTGTACATGGTGCTCCTGCTCTCCCTGCTTTCCTTGCTCGTCCCTTCGAGCGGTCGTCGCGGTGTCGGGTGTCAGTCGGCGTGGACCAGCCACAGGTCGCGGTCGTCGTCGTCGCGGCCGTTGATGCTCACGGTGTCCGCCACGGGCGGGTATCCGGTGGCGATGAGCGTGTACTGGCCGCCGGTCAGGTCGGCGAAGGCGTACGCGCCGTCCTCGCCGGTCGTCGTGGTGCCGACCACGTTCCCGGCCGCGTCCAGCAGCGTCACCCGCGCGTCGTTCAGCGGGCCGCCGTCGCCCACCCGTACGGTGCCGCGGATCCGGGCGCCGGGCCGCAGCTCGACGTCCTGCCTGGTCTGGCCGGCGCCGGCGACCTCGACCGGGACGGCGGCCGGGCGGAAGGAGTCCGCGCTGACCGCGAGCGTGTAGCCGCCCGAGGTCACGCCGGACAGGCTGTAGGAGCCCTCCCCGTCGGTCGCGCCCGTGGTGACGACCTCGCCGCGGACGTCGGTCAGCACGACGACCGCCCCGGGCACCGGCTTGCCCTCCAGGTCGCGCACCACTCCGGTCAGCTTGTTCGAGCCGGTGAGGATCAGGTTGAAGTCGACCGGCCGGTCGCCCACGACGAGGGTGGCCACCTGCGGGTCGCGCTCGGCGGCCGACGCGATCAGGACGTAGGTGCCCATGCCGGGCGTCCAGATGGCGTACCCGCCGTCGGCCAGGGTCACGGCCCGGGAGAGCTGGTGGCCACGCGAGTCGATCAGCGTCAGCGTGGCGTGGCCGACCGCGTGGCCGTCGTCGCCGCTGACGATGCCGCGGATCTCGACGCCGCCGTCCGGCGCGTCCGTCCAGGCGGTGCCCACCGGCGCGTACGCGGGCTCATCCACGTGCGCCGGCCCGTGCGCGGAAGGCGCCGGGGCGGCGGCGTGCGCCGTGGTGGGGGCGGCGGCGCTCCGGCGCGGGAGGAAGGCGGCCAGGACGAAGGCGAGGAGGGCGGCTCCGGCGCCGATGCCCATGACGACGCGGAAGCCGTCCTCGGAGGGGAGGGCGACGGGGCCGAACGTGGTGGTCATCTGCGACAGGACGACGCCCGCCACGGCGCTGGAGACGGAGGTGCCGACGGCGCGCATGAGGGTGTTGAGGCTGTTGGCGGCGGCCGTCTCGGACACCGGCACGGCCCCCATGACGAGGGCGGGCATGGAGGCGTAGGCGAATCCGATGCCGGCCCCGATGATGCAGGAGACCAGGACGAGGTGCCAGATCTCGGACATCAGCCCGATGTTGAGCGCGTAACCGGCGGCGACGATGACGGCGCCGATCATCAGGGTGACCTTGGGCCCCCTGGCCGCGGACAGGCGGGCCGACAGCGGCGCCAGCACCATCATCACCAGGCCGGATGGCGCCATCACCAGGCCCACCGCCAGCATCGACTGGCCCAGTCCGTAGCCGGTGGCCTCCGGCAGCTGCAGCAGCTGCGGCAGCACCAGGGACATGGCGAACATCGAGAAGCCCATCATGGTGGAGGCGAGGTTGGTGAACAGCACCTGACGCCGCGCGGTGGTGCGCAGGTCCACCATCGGCTCGCGGGTGCTCAGCTCCCACCAGCCCCACAGCAGCAGCACCACGACCGCCGCGGCGAACAGGCCGATCGTGAGCGGGTCGCCCCAGCCCCAACCGGCGCCCTTGGAGATCGCCAGGAGCAGGCACACCAGCGCGGCCGACAGCCCGACGGCGCCGACCAGGTCGAAGCGCCCGCCGCTGCGTACCGCGGACTCGGGCACGAGGGCCAGCACCAGGACCAGGGCCACAACGCCGAGCCCGGCCGCGGTCCAGAACAGCACGTGCCAGTCGGCGTTCTCGGCGATGAGGGCGGCGGCGGGCAGGCCCAGGGCGCCGCCCACGCCGAGCGAGGCGCTCATGAGCGCGGTCGCGGAGCCGAGCCGTTCGGCGGGCAGCTCGTCGCGCATGATGCTGATGCCGAGCGGGATCACGCCGGAGGCCAGGCCCTGCAGGGCCCGCCCGACGATCATGGGCGTCAGGGAGTCGCTGAAGGCGCACACGACCGACCCGGCGACGAGCAGGATCAGGCTGAGCAGGAGCATGCGCCGCTTGCCGAACATGTCGCCCAGCCGTCCCACCACCGGTGTGGCGACCGCGCTGGCGAGCAGGGTGGCGGTGATCGCCCAGGTGGTGTCGGACGCCGGAGCTCCCAGGAGCTTGGGCAGCTCGGGAACCAGCGGGATCACCAGGGTCTGCATCAACGACACCACGATCCCGGCGAAGGCGAGCACCACCACGAAGGTGCTCGACCGCGGGGGGTCGGCCGCGTGGGCGCGGCGGGCGGGGATGTTGGCCATGCGAGGTCTCCGTTGCGGGGTTGAGGGAAGCAAACGACGAGGTATTAGTAAATCAGTCGCTTGACTTAAGGCTAACAGCGTCGATTTACTGAACACAACCGACGGTCAGGCCCCCGAAGGAGGTCCTCGTGAGCAGGCGTGACGTTCCGGTACGGTGGTGCCGATGACCGGCAAGACCGTACGCGCCGAGCGCGCCGGAGTGACCCGCGAGCGGATTCTCGCGGCGGCGGAGCAGCTGTTCGCCGAGCACGGCGTGCTCGCCGTCTCCAACCGTCAGGTCAGCGAGGCCGCCGGGCAGGGCAACAACGCCGCCGTCGGCTACCACTTCGGCACCAAGACCCACCTCGTACGCGCGATCGCCCGCAAGCACGCCGAGCCGGTCGAGCGGATCCGCGAGCGGATGGTGGCCGAGCTCGGCGACTCCGCCGACGTGCGCGACTGGGTCGCCTGCATGGTGCGCCCGGTCACCGAGCATCTGGCGGACCTCGGCTCCCCCACCTGGTACGCCCGCTTCGTCGCCCAGGTGATGACCGACCCCGCGCTCCGCGCGATCATGGGTGACGAGACCCGCTCCTCCCCCTCGCTGCGGCAGACCGTCGAGGGGTTCAACCGGTGCCTGCCCGAGCTGCCCGCCGAGGTGCGCGCCGAGCGCGGCGACATGGCCCGCCAGCTGATCGTGCTCACGTGCGCCGACCGCGAGCGCGCGCTCGCCGAAGGCGCCCCCACCCCCCGTACCACCTGGCACGACGCCGCGACCGGCCTGATCGACGCGCTCGTCGGGATGTGGCTCGCGCCCGTCACGCGCGAGCCCTGACGGGCGCCCCTGCGACTCGCGCCTCGATTTGGGCGGAAGTTCCGGTTCGGTTCATGGTCCGGTCGGCTTCGCTCATGAGGATCAAGGCAGCAAGGTTCCTTGATGAGGAGAAGTCGATGCGCCCCCTGACCTCGCTGGCGTCCGCAGCGCTGACGATCGGCCTGCTCGGTGCCCTGGTCCCACCGGCGACCGCGCAAGACCTGCCCGCCGTCGAGCCGCGGGTCGAGACCCCGCCGCTGTTCGACGACGAGGCCGGCGGCAATGCCAACGGCGACGACCCGGCGATCTGGGTCCACCCCACCTCTCCGGCGGAGAGCCTGATCGCCACCACCGCCAAGGAAGGCGGTCTGTACCTCTACGACCTGGACGGCAGGCAGCTCCAGCACCTGCCCGCCCCGGCCGCGCCGGGTCAGGACGACGAGCCGGGCCGGCTGAACAATGTGGACGTCGTCTACGGGCACGCGTCCAAGGCGGGCCGGTCGGACGTCTTCGTCGCCTCCGACCGTGGTTCCGACAAGCTGCGCGTCTACCGGATCAATCCGGCGAGAGCGGGCCAGAACCGGCAGCCGCTCACCGACGTCACCGACCCCGCCGCGCCGTTCGTCTTCAACGCGACCCAGGCGGAGGTGAACGACGCCGAGACCGTGTACGGCCTCGCGACGTGGAAGCGGGGCTCGGGCACCTACGTCCTGGTCAGCCGCCGGCACACCACGCGGCTCGCGCTGCTGAAGCTCACCGACGCCCCTGGCGGCAAGATCGGCTACACGACGCTCCGGACCATCGATCTCCCGTCGAGCTTCACCCTCCCCAACGGCCAGAGCTGGAGCCCGTGCGACGAGCCGGGCGTGGGCCCGCAGATCGAAGGCATGGTCGTCGATGCCCAGACCGGCACGCTCTACGCGGCCCAGGAGGACGTCGGCATCTGGCGCATCTCCGGCGATCTCACCGGTTCACCGAAGCTGGTCGACCGTGTCCGCGAGTACGGCGTACCGGCCACCTACGACCCCGCCACCGAGGAGTGCTCCCCCGGAGCCGACCCCGGATACGGCGGCGACAACCTGACGGCCGACGCCGAGGGCCTGACCATCTATTACGGCAAGGACGGCAAGGGCTACCTGATCGCCTCCAGCCAGGGCAGCGACACCTTCGCCGTCTATGACCGCAGAGGTGACAACGCCTACCTCGGCTCCTTCCGCGTCGGCGAGAGCGGCGGCATCGACGGTGTGCAGGGCAGCGACGGGACGATGGTCATCAACGTGCCGCTCGGCCGCCGGTTCCCCAAGGGCCTGTTCGTCACCCACGACGGCGCCAACACCCCCGAGGCGACGGATCCGGAGGGCGAGGTGCGCGAGAACACCGACTTCAAGTATGTGAAGTGGGACGACATCGCTCGCCGCCTCGGGCTGGACGTCGACGTCGCAGGCTGGAACCCGCGCGGCTGACATGAACGGGTCGCCGGATCACTCCGGCGACCCATTCAGGCCGGGTCAGGTCCGGAACGGGCCGGTCACGCAGTACGTGATGCCGCCGGACGACGACCCTGACGTGCCGCGCTGGGAGGAGAAGTACAGCCGGTTGCCCGCGGGGTTGAAGGCCGGGCCGGTGATCTCCGACGAGCTCTGGCCGCCGATCCGCAGGAACGCGGAGATCTTGTCGTCGGGAGTGATCAGGCAGATCTCCATGTTGCCGCCGTCCTCGGCCACGTACAGGTCGCCGTAGGTGGAGCCGGTGACGTTGTCGACGCCGGTGAGCGGCGGGGTGCCGGGGCTGACGAGGCTGTCGTCATAGGCGAGTTCGTAGGTGTTGCTCGTCAGGTTGACCTGCCACACCCGGTTGTCGCCCTTCGTGGTGAACCAGACCGTGTCGTCGGCGTAGTGGCAGCCCTCGCCGCCGTTGAACGACTTGGAGCCGGACACCTGGCTGCGCGTCGCCGTCGGCGAGCCGTCCGGGTCCGGGACGTTCGCCCAGGTGAACGAGCCCGACGTGGCCGATCCCGCCACCAGCACCTGGAGGGTGCCGGAGGACAGGTCGCCCCACGTCGTGGGGACGAACCGGTAGAAACGCCCGTTGGTCTCGTCCTCGGTGAGGTAGATCACCTGCCGTACGGGGTCGGCCGCGGCGGCCTCGTGCTTGAAGCGGCCCATCGCGGGCCGCTGCACGGCGGTGCCGCCGAACGGGTAGGTCTCGTAGACGAAGCCCAGGCTGACCTCCTCGCACGACAGCCACGTGTTCCAGGGCGTCTTACCGCCCGCGCAGTTCTGCCGGGTGCCGGACAGGATCCGGTTCGCCGAGGTGACGGCTCCGCCGGAGTCGAAACGGATGGCCGAGGCGCCGCCGCCGGGGTTGATCTCGGAGTTGGAGACATAGATCCAGCCGCTGCCGTCGGCGAAGCAGGCGCCTCCGTCAGGGGCGTTGTGCCAGGTGTAGGACGTGCCCGGGACGGACTGGCCGGAGCGGGCGATCACCTGGCTGGTGAAGCCGGCCGGCAGCTGGATGCCGTTGGCGTCGGCGGCCTGCAGCGGGCCGTAGGGACCGGGGGCGTTCTGCGCCGGTGCGGCCAGGGCGGCGCCCTGCCACAGACTGCCGGAGAAGGCGACGGTGCTCGCGCCGAGCACGGTCGCGCGCAGGAAATTACGGCGTTCCATCGACGAAACCTCCTTGAGGGGGTGCGGCCTCGCCGACAGTATGTCGATCAAACCGACATTCGCCCGTCAGAGAAGTTAACGGGAATAGTGCGCTGGATCACATTCCCGTGCCCGGCGTGGCGTCGCACCCGCCGATGGTCTGGACTGGGTGGGGACAGCCGCACGACGGGGGAAGGCCGATGACCGCGGGCCGGGTCGACATCATCGAGCAGGGCCCGCGCAGGCCACGCCGGGCAGGGATCGCGGTCCTGGTCGCTCTCGCGGCGGTGTCGCTCATCGGGTCGCTCATCGGGTCGCTCATCGGGTCGCTCATCGGGATTCTCACGAGCCGGGACACGAGCCGCCCCGCGCCGGAGCCGCCGGAGCCGGAGCCGGTGCGCGAGGCGATCACGGTGAATCCCAACGCCGTCTACCCGGAGGCGAGCGGGACGGGCGGGACCAGGACGTTGCGGGTCACGTTCCCCGACGGGTCGCGGGCGGAGGTGACCTACCCGGCCGGCCTGAACCTGGCCTCGCTGGGGGCCCGGCCGTACACCAGCGGCACCCTCACCGGCGCCGGCAAGGCGGAGGGGCACCGGTCCCTCACCGGCGCCGGGAAGGGCGGGGAGTTCCGCTCCCTGACCGCCCCGCTGTACGGCGAGGCCGAGACCGCCGCCGGCCGGCCGATGATCCGCCGCCTCACCGGCGACGTCACGCTCTGGCCCGGGCCACTCGGGGTGGACACCGCCGGCCCGGTCCTGCTCTTCGCGTTCGGCGACTGGCGGATCGCGTTGCAGGACGAGCGGGCCGGGATGACCTTCGAGCAGCGGCGGGCCTGGGCGCAGAACCTGCGCGGCACGCTCACCCCCGACGGCTTCCTCACCCTGTCAGCCGGCGGGCCGCTGCGCCTGTCGCGCCCCGGCGAGATCCGCAACGGCGTGCTCGTCGGCCCGCAGCTGTGGCTCGGCGGGCTGAGCCGCCGCATGCTGGTGCTGGCCCCGGTCCCCGACTGCGAACGGCAGGGCCCGGCGTCCGTCGCCCTCGACCCGCGCCACGCCATCTCGGGCAGCGCCTGCCGCGCGGACTTCTACCTGGCCGCCTCGGGTGACGAGAGCTTCGTGCGGAGCGCGCTCCGGGACGTCCGCGTCCGAGCCATCTGAGCGCGGAAACGCTTTCACATGGCATGAAACTTTCAGCGGGCATCCCCGGCCCAGCAGGCCCGTCTCCCCGCTCCCACCACGTCACTGACAGCCGACCTTGACGCTCCCAGACTCGATTCTTACGGTTAAACCGCTTTAACCCTAGGAAGGGGAAGTCGGTCATGGCAGACATGCGCACGTCCGTACCCGCCGAGCTGAGCAGGCGCGCGGTCCTCCTCGGCGCCGGCGCGCTCGCACTGGGCGCGGGCACGGGAACGCCGGAGGCTCAGGCGGCGACCTTCGTCAAGGGCGCCGACATCAGCTGGATGCCGCAGATGGAGGCGCAGGGCCGGAGCTGGCGCAACGGCGCCGGGACCGCCCAGGACCTGTTCACCATCCTCAAGGGGTACGGCATCACCGCCATCCGCCTGCGTACCTGGGTCAACCCCTCCGGCGACCCGGTGCACGGCCACTGTGCCGTCGAGGAGACGGCCGCGATGGCCGTACGCTGCAAGAACGCGGGGCTGTCCGTGCTCATCGACTATCACTTCGGCGACACCTGGAACTCGGTCGGGGTGCAGAACCCGCCCGCCGCCTGGGCCTCGATGAGCTACAGCCAGATGCTGGACGCGATGTACGACTACGTCTACCACACCATGAACGTGATCAAGTACAACAACGTCACGCCCGCATGGGTGCAGATCGGCAACGAGACCAACTCCGGCATCTGCAAACCGGTCGGGAGCATCAGCCGCCCCGCCCAGATGACCGGCCTGCTCAACGCCGCCTACGACATGGTCAAGCACGTCTTCCCGGCCACGCCCGTGCTGGTGCACCTGGCCCAGCCGCAGAACCTCGGCAGCGTCCAGAACTTCCTCAACGCCTACCGGGACAACGGCGGCCGATGGGACATCACCGGCCTGTCCTCCTACGCCCAGGGCGGCAACGTGGCCCCGGTGCTGGACAACATGCACACCATCCAGAGCACGTACGGCAAACCGGTCATGCACGTCGAGTACGGCGGGCCGCTGAACAAGCCCACGCAGGTACGCGACTCGCTCCGCGCCTTCATCACCGGCCTGAAGAGCTTCGGCGGCCTCGGCACGTTCTACTGGGAGCCCGAGGTCTACTCGCCGTTCGCGACCTACGGCAGCGGGGCATGGGACCCCGCCACCCTGCGGCCCACCGCCGCCATGGACGGATTCCTCAACGTCTGACCCGGCAGGAGAAGACCCATGGGACAAGCGATCGAACCCGCCTCCGGCGTGCGCAGGAGGACGGTGCTGGCCGCCGCCGGCGCCCTGGCGCTGGGCGCCACCGGGCTCACCCGCGCCGACGAGGCGACCGCCGCGACGGCGAGCGGCCGCGTGGTCTACAACCTCAACCCGGACTGGCGGTTCGTCAAGCAGGACGTGGCGAACGCGCAGGCGCCCTCGTTCGACGACTCGGCGTGGGCGGCCGTGAGCGTCCCGCACACCTTCAACGACGTGGACTCCTTCGACAACTACATCACCAGCTCCGGCGAGTCCGCCGTCGCGATGCAGCCGGTCTGGTACCGCAAACGGTTCACCCTCCCGGCCGCGCACGCCGGGCAGAAGGTGCTGCTGGAGTTCGAGGGCGTCCGGCAGGCGGCCACGGTCTACGTCAACGGCACCCAGGTGGGCCTGTACGAGTACGGCGTCACGCCGTTCGGCTTCGACATCACCGGCCAGGTGCTCTTCGGCGCCGAGAACGTGATCGCGGTCAAGGCCGACAACACCAAATGGCGGCCCGAGCAGTCCACCGGCACGGCCTTCCAGTGGGACACCCGCGACTTCAACCCGACCTACGGCGGGCTGACCCGCAACGTGCGCATGTACGTGCTGCCCAGGACGTACTTCACGCTGCCGCTCTACACCAACCTGCGGACCGTCGGCACGTACGTCTACCCGAGCGTCGTGAACGTCTCCGGCGCGACGGCGACCGTCAACGTCGAGGCCCAGGTCCGCAACGAGCAGACCTCCGCCCGCACCGTCACGGTCTCCGCGAACGTCGTCCAGGCCGACGGCCAGGTCCGCGCCACCATCACCGGATCGCCGGTCACGCTGGCCGCCGGGCAGACGCAGATCGTCAAGCTGTCGCAGCGGATCAGCCAGCTGCGTTTCTGGGAACCCGGCCGACCCTACCTCTACACCGTGGAGGTGGTCCTCTCGGAGGGCGGTACCGTGCTGGACGCGTACCCGATCGTCACCGGGTTCCGGAAGGCGGAGTTCAAGGGCGGGACCAGCGGCGGCGGCGTCCACATCAACGACAAGCACGTCTTCCTCACCGGCTACGCCGTCCGCGCCACCAACGAGTGGGCCGCCATCGGCGCGGCCGTGCCGGAATGGATGACGCACCTCGACGGCGAGATGATCCGCGACAGCAACGCCAACCTGATCCGCTGGATGCACGTCGCCACCACCCCGGCGGACATCCGCATGACCGACCGGTACGGCATCGTCTCCGTCCAGCCCGCGGGCGACAAGGAGTCCGACGCCACCGGCCGGCAGTGGGAGCAGCGGGTCGAGCTCATGCGCGACGTGCTCATCTACTTCCGCAACAGCCCCAGCATCCTGTTCTGGGAGGCCGGCAACAACTGGATCACCGCCGATCACATGCGCCAGATGACCGATCTGCGCAAGACCTGGGACCCGAACGGCGGCCGGGCGATGGGCTGCCGCGCCATCTCCGACGACTCCGCGTACGGCGGGACCGCGGCGGTGGACGCCGCCGAATACGTCGGCACCATGCTCAACCGGCACTATTCGGCCTACGCCCGCGACCGCAAGCCCATCATCGAGTGCGAGTACACGCGGGACGAGGCGCCGCGGCGCGTCTGGGACAACTACTCTCCCCCGGACTTCGGCTACGTGACCGGCCCGGACGTCACCTACCACCTGGCCTCCGAGGACTTCGCCGGCCCGCACGCCGCCGCCACCCGCTACGAGTTCTGGGGGCAGCGCATCCAGGGGCCCGGCGATCGCCGCTACTCCGGCGCCGCCGCCCTCGTCTGGGCCGACTCCAACCAGCACGGCCGCCAGTACAACTGGGAGTGCGCCCGGCTGTCCGGCCGGGTCGACGCGGTCCGCCTCCCCAAGGAGTCGCTGCACACCTTCCGCGTCATGCAGAGCCCCATCCCGGACATCCACATCATCGGGCACTGGACCTACCCCGCCGGCACCGCCAAGACCGTGTACGTCATGGCCTCCTCCCACGTCCGCCGCGTGCGGCTGCTCGTCAACGGCGCCCAGGTGGGCGACGACACCTCCGCGACCCAGGACTTCCTGTACTCCTTCGCCGGGGTCGGCTGGCAGTCCGGCACGATCACCGCCGTCGGCTACGACGCGGCCGGTCAGGAGATCGTCCGCGCCTCCAAGACGACGACCGGCGCGGCCACCGCGCTCCGGCTGACGCCGCGCACCGCGCCCGGCGGATTACGCGCGGACGGCAGCGACATCGCCTTCTTCGACGTCGAGGCCGTGGACGCGCAGGGCCGCCGGATGCCCACCCACCAGGCCCGGGTCGACTTCACGCTCACCGGCCCGGCCGCCTTCCTGGGCGGCTTCAACCCGGGCAAACCGGGCAGCGTCCACAAGCCCTACCTCGACACCGAGGCCGGGGTGAACCGGGTCTTCATCCGGGCCTCCCGCACGCCGGGCACCATCGCCCTGCGCGCCACCGCCACCGGCCTGACCGCCGCCACCGCGAGCGTCACGTCCGTCTCGTTCGCCGTGACCGCCGGCCTGACCACCCAGCTGCCCGCCACGTACTGACCGGCGCCGCGACTCGGTCAGGCGCCGGTGAGATAGTTCTTGATCCCCTTCGCCAGCGAGTCGGCGATGCGCTTGCGGAAGGCGACGTCGGTCATCTTGGCGGCGTCGCCCGCGTTGCGCATGTTGCCGCACTCGATGAACACGACCGGCCGCGTCGACAGGTTGAGCCCGCCCAGGTCGGTGCGGGACCGCAGGCCGTCCTCGCCTCGGTAGTTCGCGTACGGCATGCCGGTGCCGTCCCGGTACGCGTCGCGGATCGCCAGCCCGAGCTTGCGGGACGGCTCGATGACCTCGTCGTTGCGCCCGGCGATCAGCCCGGGGGTGATCACGTGGAACCCGCGCCCGCTCGGCTTGCCACTGTCGCCGTGGATGGACACCACCGCGTCCGCCCTGGCCTCGTTCCCGATGGCCGCCCGCTCGGTGACGCAGGGGCCGATGCCCTCGTCGTTGCTCCGGGTGAGCACGACCTGGGCTCCCATCGTCTCCAGGAGCGGCCTGAGGTGCTGGGTGACGCTCCAGGCGAAGGCGTTCTCCTCGTACCCGTCGGCGGTCTTGAAGCCGACGGCGTTACAGGCCTTGCTCTTGGTGATGATGTCGACCTCGCGGTCGACCTGCTCGGGGTGCGCGGCGTTCCCGCCGTTGTGGCCGGGGTCGAGCACCACGACCTTGCCCGCCAGCGGCCCCTTGCCCGTGCCCGGCGGCGCCGGGAGGCCCGCCCCGCCAGGGGCCGGCGCGGCGCCACCGCACCCACCGGACAACGCGGCCAGTACGGCGAGTGCCACGAATCCAGGTCGATGAACGCGCATGATCAGACCGTATCCGGCGATGACCCGTCACAACCGGGGATTCCGTGGGATGAGCAGCCCCCGGTTGAACGCCTCGGTGACGGCGGCGGCGCGGTCGTTCACCCCGAGCTTGGCGTAGATGTTCAGCAGGTGGGACTTGACGGTGGCCTCGGTGAGGAACAGCTTGGCCGCCGCCTCCCGGTTCGTGGCTCCGGCCGCCACCAGCTGCAGCACTTCGACCTCGCGCGGGCTGAGCGGCCCAGGGGCGGGCCGGCGTACCCGGCTCATCAGCAGGGCCGCCACCGACGGCGCGAGCACCGCCTCGCCCCGGGCCGCCGCCCGGACCGCGCGCAGCAGCTCGTCGCGGGGAGCGTCCTTGAGGAGGTATCCGGTGGCGCCGGCCTCGATCGCGGGGAGCACGTGGCTGTCGGTGTCGTACGTGGTCAGCACCAGTACGCGGGCCTGGCTCCCCCGCTCGGCGAGCTCCCTGGTCGCGCTCACCCCGTCCATGCCGGGCATCCGCAGGTCCATGAGGATCACGTCCGGACGCAGGGCCTGGGCCAGCCGGACCGCCTCGGCCCCGTCGGCGGCCTCGCCGAGCACCTCGAACTCCGGGTCGCGGCCGAACATGCCGGCGAGCCCGTCCCTGACCACCGGATGATCATCCACGATCAGCAGCCCGATCGGGCCGGCGGGGCGGCTCACGCGCTCACCTCCGCCCGCTCGGCGGGGACGCGGGCCGAGATGCCCGTGCCGGCGCCCGGCTCCGACTCGACCTGCAGCGTGCCGGACAGGCTCTCCATCCGCTGCCGCATCGCGATCAGGCCGAACCCGCCGCGATCGGCTCGGAATCCGTCGGCGGCGGCGTCCAGCAGCGCCGGGTCGAAGCCGCCGCCGTCGTCGCGGACGTCCAGGGCCGTCTCGTGCTCCAGGTACGACAGCGTCACCCCCACCCTGGTCGCCCGCGCGTGCTTGGCCACGTTGGCCAGGGCTTCCTGCGCGATCCTGAGCAACGCGGCCTCCGCCTCCGGCCGGATCGGCCGCGCCGTACCGGTCGTCGTGACCTGGACCGGGATCTCGTGCAGCGCCGACCAGCGCTCGGCGACGCCCGCCAGCGCCTCGCTCAGCATGGCCGACCGCAGCGGCTCGGGACGCAGCGCGTGCACCGACCGCCGCGCCTCCGACAGGCTCTCCCTGGCCAGCTTGGTCGCGGCGGCGACGATCCGGCGGCCTGGCGCGGGCACGTCGCTGAGGCGCGCTCTCTGC